>NZ_VRVH01000214.1:0-7922 GCF_008040095.1 Methylobacterium sp. WL6
GGTTTGCCCCTCCCCCGCAGAGGGGGAGGGACAAACCCGTCCCCCTACCCGTCGGCGTGCAGCACCTTCCCCCGCGTCTCCGGCAGGGCGAAGGCGGCGAGGAAGAACACGCCGTAGGCGCCCGCGGCGAAGACCGCGATCGCCGAGGCGAGGCCGATCGATTTCGAGAGCTCGCCCACCAGGAACGGGAACAGCGCGCCGAGGCCCCGCCCGAAATTGTAGCAGAAGCCCTGGCCCGAGCCGCGCAGCCGCGTCGGGTAGAGCTCGGTGAGGAAGGCGCCCATCCCCGAGAAGTAGCCCGAGGCGAAGAAGCCGAGCGGGAAGCCCAGCACCCACAGCACCGCGTTCGAGAGCGGCAGCTGGGTGTAGGCGACGATGACCAGGATGGCGCCGATCGAGAAGATCAGGAACAGCGGGCGCCGCCCGAGCCGGTCGGCGAGCCAGGCGCCGACGAGGTAGCCGGCAAACGAGCCCACGATCAGCGCCGAGAGGTAGCCGGTGGAGGAGACGATCGACAGGCCGCGCTCGGTGGTGAGGTAGCGCGGCAGCCAGGTGGTGATGGCGTAGTAGCCGCCCTGGCAGCCGGCGGCGGCCAGCGAGGCTAGGATCGTGGTGCGCAGCAGCGGGCCGGCGAAGATCTCCCAGAGCTTGGGCTCCTCGCCGGCCGCGCGCGCCCTGGCGCGGGTCTCGGCGGCGACCTTCGGCTCCGCGACGTAGCGGCGGAGGTAGAACACCAGCAGCGCCGGCAGCGCGCCGATCGCGAACATCCAGCGCCACGCGCTCTCGGGCGGGAGATAGGAGAACAGCACCGCCTGCGACAGCACCGCCATCCCCCAGCCGATCGCCCAGCCGGACTGCACCGAGCCGACGGCCCGGCCGCGATACTGCGCCCGGATGGTCTCGCCCATCAGCACCGCGCCGGCCGCCCACTCGCCGCCGAAGCCGAGGCCGAGCAGCGCGCGGGCGACGAGCAGCTGCTCGAAGTTCTGCACGAAGGCGCAGACCAGCGAGAAGACCGAGAACCAGAGGATGGTGATCTGCAGCGTCAGCACGCGGCCGATGCGGTCGGCGACGAAGCCGGCGAGCCACCCGCCGAGCGCGGAGGCCAGCAGCGTGACGGTGGCGGCGAGGCCGGCCGTGCCCGGATCGACCCTCCACAGGCTGATGATCGTGCCGATCACCAGCGGGTAGATCATGAAGTCCATGCCGTCGAGCGCCCAGCCGGCGGCGCAGGCCCAGAAGGTGCGCCGCTCGGGGGTGGTCATGCTCCGGTAGAACGCCCCGAGGCTGGCATCCTCGATCGGCACGAGGTCGAGGGGGTTTGGGGCTCCGGGTCCCGACGCCACAGCCATGATCCGGTCCCCTTTCGCCGACCCGGCGATCCTGGCGCGGATCGGAGCGGCAGGACAAGGGCGCCGGCGGCACGGGAGGGGGGAAGGGCGCAGGATTGTCGCGGTGCGCGGGGGCGGCCCTCAGGGACCGGCTCGCCCGCGCTCATGCGGCGGCGCCGACGTCGAACTCGAAATGGATCCGGTCGTAGGGGAAGGTCACGCCCGCGTCCGACCGGTCAACGACGCCGGCCTCCGCCAGCGTCACCACGTCCCGATGCACCGCCTGGACGTCGCGACCGACCCGCCGGGCGACTTCGCGGATGGCGAGCGGTCCCTGGCCCGCCATCGCCTTGACGATCGCCAGGCGCGACGGCGCGAGGACGCGATGCAACGCATCGTAGCTGGCAAAGTAGATCGTCGGCGCAGCGGCTGCGGCGTGCCCGGCCATGGCATCGGCGGCCGCCTCGAGGAAGCGGGTCCTCGCATCCGCCACGGATCCGATGTCGACCGTCAGAATGCTCATCCCAGGATCCTTCTCATGTCGGCCTCGAAGGCGTCGAAGAGGGCTTCCAGGCTCGTGAAGGCGAACCGGTCCTCCCGCGATCCGATAGGGCGGTGATCGCCCTTGCCGCGCTCGTTGTCGTAGCGAAGCACGCACGCGCCGTTCACGACGAGGGCGAGCCGGTACTTGAAGGCATGCAGGCTGCCCGGGACCGGGGCCGGGACATGCCAGAGCGTCACCTCGAAGAAGGCGGTGTCGCTGAGGACGGTGCGGGATTTCTCGATCAGCACCGCCGTCATGGTGCCATCCCTAGCGGCCCGGCACGGGTGTTGTCAATGATGACAACACCCGTGCCGGGCCGGTGGCCGATTCGGCCAGTGAGACGTCCTCAGGCCGGCGGGCGGCCGCCGACCAGCACCGGCTCCGGCGCGGTGCGCTCGGGGAACAGCGCCTGCAGGTCGCGCAGCTTCGGCGCGTCGTTGGCGGCGATGTAGGGGTGGTTCGGGTGGCTCGCCATGAAGTCCTGGTGGTAGCCTTCCGCCGGGTAGAAGGTCGCGCCCGGCTCGATCCGCGTGGCGATCGGCTTCGCGTAGGCGTGCGCGGCGTCGAGCTGGGCGATGTAGGCCTCGGCGACCCGCGCCTGCTCCGCGTCGGCGGGGAAGATCGCCGAGCGGTATTGCGGGCCGGAATCCGGGCCCTGGCGGTTCACCTGCGTCGGGTCGAGCGCCACCGAGAAGAAGATCCGCAGCAGCTCGTCGTAGCGGATCACCTTGGGATCGTAGGTGATGCGCACCGCCTCGGCATGGCCGGTGCCGCCGGTGCTGACTGCGCTGTAGCGCGCATCTGACGCGTCGCCGCCGGCATAGCCCGACACGGCCCGGCGGACGCCGCGCACGTGCTGGAACACCCCCTGCACGCCCCAGAAGCAGCCGCCGGCGAGCGTCGCGGTGCGCAGGCCGGTCTCCTTCGCGGTCTCCCGGGCGGTCACGGCGGCCTCCGGCAGGCGCCGGCCGGGCTCCTCCGCGTGGGCGAGGCCGCGCAGCGAGACCGCACCGGCCATCAGGGCGAGGCCCGCGACCGTCGCGAGCGCGACCCCGCGCAGGCCGGACGCTTTGGGTGTCAGGGACATGTTCTTGGACATGGCGGTCTCCGAGCGAGGGGGCGCGGCGCGCGCGGGGCGGGGGCCGATCCTCATGTACGCGCAGCCGAGGCCATCGGTTACGCGGCATCGTGGGCACCGGAGCGCGCCGGGTGCGTCGCGGCGCCCAGCTCAGGCGGCCGGCGCGTCGGCGAGCCCACGGAGGCGACGCGAGCCCGTGTCCGGTCGGTTCGGCGGAGGGCTGCCGCCCGGCAGTCCGTGCTGGTCCTTCAGGCGATCAGAAGATATATCACAAACGAAGATAACGTATGGAGTTCTAGCCATGCGCACGACCACGGTCCTGTCGAGCGACGAACTGGCGAGCCTCGCGAGGCTCGGCCAGACCATCCGGCTCGCACGGCTGCGCCGAAACCTCACCCAGGCCGCGTTCGCCGAGCGCATGGGGGTCGGCCGCCCATCCGTGGTCGCGATCGAGAACGGGCGTCCGGGCGTGGCGGTCGGCATCCTGCTCAAGGCGCTGACCGTCCTCGGCTATACCGAACGCCTCGGGGAGATCGTCGCCGCCGATCCGATCGGCGACGACATGGACGCCGTGCTCGGCCGCCGGCGATCGAGGAGGTCTGCCCATGTGGCGGATTTCTGAATCCGGCCGCCTCGACGAGCTCGTCGTCTTCCGATGGGATGCGGCGCGCTACGTCCCCGTCGGCTCGCTCCGCTTCGAAGGGGGCGACAGGCGGATCGGCCGCTTCGTCTACGCCAAGTCCATCCTTCGCTCCGGGATCCCGAGGCCGATCGATCCGATCGGGCTTCCGATCAGCGGCCGGTCGAGGTCGGCTCATCCCGACGAGGTCCACCTCGCCTTTCACGATGCCGGGCCCGACGGCTGGGGCAAGGGCATCCTCGATCGGGCCTTCCCGCATCGACGCCTCGGGATGGCCGAGTATCTTGCCCTGGGCGGAACCACGCGAACGGGGGACCTCGCCTTCGGCCCGACCCCGGACGGTCCCCGGACCTGGGTTCCGGACGAAGCCCCGCTCCTGCACCTGCCCGCCGCGGAGGACGACGTCGCGGCGCTGCTGGCGGCGGCCGAGGCGATCGAGGACGGCCGCAGCGCCTCGCATCACCTGCAGGTGCTCCTCCGCAACAGCGCCGACGTCGGGGGCGCCCGCCCCAAGGCGCGGCTGCGGCACCGCGGGCGCCAGTGGATCGCGAAGTTTCGCGCCTGGGGCGACAGGTTCGACGATCCGCGCGCGGAGGCGGTCTGCCTCGACGTCGCCGAGGCGGCCG
Source organism: Methylobacterium sp. WL6 (assembly GCF_008040095.1). Lineage (NCBI taxonomy): Bacteria > Pseudomonadati > Pseudomonadota > Alphaproteobacteria > Hyphomicrobiales > Methylobacteriaceae > Methylobacterium > Methylobacterium sp. WL6. The sequence continues at coordinate 4,220 of NZ_VRVH01000214.1, forward strand.
GCCTGTCGGTCCCGGCTCGCGAGCTTCTCGATATCGGCGGTCGAAGCGTGCTTCTCGTCGAACAGTTCGACCGCACCTCGGAAGGCGAGCCGATCGCCTATCTGAGTGCGGCCACGCTGCTCAAGGAGCCGAGCTTCGGCTACGGCACCCGGAAGACCTACGTCGACATCGCGGCGGTCGCGGAGTCGATCGGCGTCGCGAACGTGTTTCCGGAGATGTTCCGGCGGCTCCTGGTGAACGCGTGCCTCCACAACACCGACGACCACCTGCGCAACCACGCGTTCCTCGGTGCGGGCGACGGGTGGCGGCTGTCGCCGGTCTTCGACATCGCACCGCATCCGGGCGTGATGCGGCATGTCTGCGCGCCGGCGCCGGGCCTCGGTCCCGAATGGGATGCCGAACGGGCGTTCGCGTCCCATCCGCGGTTCAAGCTGTCTCGCATCGCGGCCGACAGCATTCGCGAGGCGGTCCAGGCGGCGATGCGGCGCGTGCCGGAGTTCATGGCGGCGCGTGGGATGCCGGCCGGGGACCGGACGATGCTCTCCGCGAGTTTCGCCCCGGCCGCACGCGCGTCCTGAAATCGTGCCGGCCCCGGCCGCACGCGGGGCGCCGCCGGACCGGCTGGGTGCAGATCCCGTCGGTGCAGGTCACGTCGAGGCAGGCCACGTCGGGGCGGTCGACGGATCGGATCCCGTCTCTCCGCGATTCCGGGCCGTCCCGACTTGTGCAACCCGGACACATCGCCGTGTTCCCACAGCATTCGCCCGCACCGGCATCTTGAACGGCCGCGCGGATGCAGGCAGCCTCGCGCCGATCTTCGATCCGAGGGGCGTGTCCGTGAGCCGAGCCGTCAGCCCTTCGCAGGAGCGTGCGCTCCCGGTCGCCCCGGTGGCGCGAAAGCCCGGGGCGGTGCGGCACGCGGCCGGGCCGGCGCTGACGCTCGGGGCGCTCGGGGTCGTCTACGGCGACATCGGCACCAGCCCGCTCTACGCCTTCAAGGAGGCGGTGAAGGCCGGCATCTCCGGCGGGGCGCCGGTCGCGGCGGCGGCCACCGGCGCGGTCTCGCTGATCCTGTGGGCGCTGATCCTGATCGTCTCGCTGAAATACGCGGTGCTGATCCTGCGCGCCGACAACCGCGGCGAGGGCGGCATCGTCGCGATGCTGGCGCTGCTCGGCGCCCGCCACGCCAAGGCCGGCACCTGGCAGGCGCTGCTGCTGGTGGTCGGGCTCGTCGGCGCGGCGCTTCTCTACGGCGACGGCGCGATCACCCCGGCGATCTCGGTGCTGTCGGCGATCGAGGGCCTGAAGGTCGACGCGCCGGTGCTGAGCCCCTTCGTCGTCCCGCTGACGATCCTGATCCTGATCGGGCTGTTCCTGGTCCAGCGGCAGGGCGTGGCGGTGATCGGCCGGGTGTTCGGCCCGGTGATGCTGGTGTGGTTCTCCGTCCTGGTGCTGCTGGCGATCCCGAGCATCTGGCACGCGCCGCAGATCCTGGCGGCGGTCAACCCGTGGCGGGCGGTCGACTTCCTGGTCCATGCCGGCTGGCACGTCTCGTTCCTGATGCTCGGCGCGGCCTTCCTCGCGGTCACCGGCGGCGAGGCGATGTATGCCGATCTCGGGCATTTCGGGGCGCCGGCGATCCGCACCGCGTGGTTCGGCCTCGTGCTGCCGGCGCTGCTGATCCACTATTGCGGGCAGGGCGCGCTGCTCATCGCCGAGCCGGACGCGATCGAGAACCCGTTCTACCGGCTCGCGCCGGACTGGGCGCACTATCCCCTCGTGGCGCTCGCCACCATGGCCACCGTCATCGCCTCGCAGGCGGTGATCTCGGGGGTGTATTCCTTGACGCAGCAGGCGATCCAGCTCGGCTTCATGCCGGCGATGCGGGTGGTCCACACCGACAAGCACGAGCGCGGGCAGATCTACGTGCCGGCGGTGAACTGGCTCCTGGCGCTCGCCACCCTCGTCGCGGTGGTGCTGTTCGGCTCCTCCGATGCGCTGGCCGGCGCCTACGGCATCGCCGTCTCGGCGCTGATGGGCATCACCACGCTGCTCGCCGCGCTGATCGCGCTGCGCTGGGGCTACGGCCTCGCCGCGGTGCTCGCGGTCAACGGCTTCTTCCTCGCCATCGACCTGGTGTTCCTGGCGGCCAACAGCGCGAAGCTCCTCGAGGGCGGCTGGTTCCCGCTGGTGCTGGCCTTCTCGGTCGCCTTCCTGATGCTGACCTGGATGAAGGGCAACCGGGTGCTGGAGGCGGTGCGCGAGCCGCTGCGGCAGAAGGAGGACGCCTTCCTCGCCCGCCTCGCCTCGCACCCGCCGGTGACGCTGCCCGGCACCGCCGCCTTCCTCTCGGCGGCGAGCGAGGGCATCCCGATGGCGCTCGGGCGCCTGGTCGAGCGCAGCCGCTGCCTGCACGAGCGCATCCTCCTGATCACCGTGATCTACGAGGAGGAGCCGATCGTGCCGGCGTCGCAGCGCGCGGAGGTGACGCTCGTGGCTTCGGGCATCCGCAAGGCGATCTCGAAATACACGCCCGGGATGGAGCGCGTGGTGCTGCATTACGGCTTCATGCAGACGGCCTCGATTCCCGAAGGGCTGCAATGCGCGGTGGCGAGCGGCCTGCTGCCGGCGGAGTTCGTGGAGGACATCACCTACTTCGTCGGCCACGAGGCCATCATCCCGTCGCCGACCAACCCCGGCATGCACAGCTGGCGCGAGGGCCTCTACGCCTTCATGAAGCGCAACGCCGAGCGCACCGGCGCCCATTTCGGGCTGCCGACGCGGCAGGTGGTGGAGGTGGGGACCGAGATCGAGATCTGAGGGGCGCCATCGCCCCTCAATCCACCGCGAGCCGGTACCCCACCCCGCGCACGGTCTGCAGGAAGGTCGGGTTGGCCGGGTCGACCTCGGTCTTGCGGCGCAGGCGGTTGATCTGCACGTCGATGGTGCGCTCGGCGGCGAGCCCTCCGCCTCCGGCCAGCACCTCGCGCTCGACGTTGGCGCCGTGGGCGCCGGCCAGGATCGTCAGGATCTCGCGCTCGCGCTCGGTGATGCGGATCATCTCGTCCTCGCGGCGCAGCTCCCCGCGCTCGATCCGGTAGGAGAACGGCCCGAAGGTCACCACGTCGCCGGTGCCGGTGTCGCGGCGCGGGCCCGACGCCCGGTTGATGATGTTGGTGAGCCGCAGCGTCAGCTCGCGCGGCTCGAACGGCTTCGGCAGGTAGTCGTCGGCGCCGATCTCGAGGCCCATCACCCGGTCGTTCGGGTTGGAGCGGGCGGTGAGCATCAGGATCGGCACGCGCGAGGTCTCGCGCACGCTGCGCGCATAGGCGAAGCCGTCCTCGCCCGGCATCATCACGTCGAGCACCATCGCGTCGAAGACCAGGCTCTGCGCCTTGGCCCGCGCCTCGGCCGCGCTCGCGGCGGCGGTGACGCGGAACCCCTGCTCGGCGAGGTAGCGGGCGAGCAGCTCGCGCAGGCGCCGGTCGTCGTCGACCACGAGGACGTGCGGCGCCCCGTCGGAGAGCTCGGTGCGGGCATGGGCGGCCATCAGGCGGCCCCGCCCCCGCGGCGGGCCATCAGGCGGCGCACCACCGCGCGCTCGTCGGGCTCGATCATCGCCATCAGGAAGCTCTCGGGGGCGGCCGCATCCTCCGGCGAGGCCAGCGCGCGGGCCAGCCGCCGCGCCTGCACGCGGGTGAGG
>NZ_VRVH01000215.1:0-7920 GCF_008040095.1 Methylobacterium sp. WL6
CCGGCAGCGCCATGAGGTCGAAGGTCAGCGGCGCGGCGCCCCCGCCGCAGCCGCCGAGGATCGGGGCGACGAGCGAGGCGACCAGGGCCAGACCGGTAACGGGACGGAGCATACGCGATACCTGAACGTTCCCGGCCGGGTGGCCGGGAACGGATGAAGCTGTGCCGTTCAAACTATTCGGCCGCATGAAATGTGCCGTGCGGCGAGGCACATCGACCCGGAACGGCGCGACTTCAGCGGCCACCGTTGTATTCCGGCAACGACGGCTTGCCGCCGAAGATCACCTGCGAGGGATCCCGCTCCAGCGTCCGGACCGTGCGGTTCAGGGTGTTGAGCGTGCGTTGCCCGTCGGTCGACAGGGCCTCGACCTCGCGTCGGCCAGTGCCGCTGAGCCGCCCGAAGCTCGTGGCGATGTTGGCGGTGCGCTTGTCCAGGTTCTCGGACAGGGTCCGGAACGCCTTGCCGGCGTCGCGCACCGAGATCGCGGCCTCGCGCACCTGCGTGAAGGTGCTGGCGCCGGCCTCGCCCGAGGCGGATCCGAGGAAGCCCTCAGCGCCCTTCAGCACGGCGTCGATCCGGTCGGCCGAGGCGTTGAGCTTGCCCGCCAGCGACCGGGCGTCGTGCAGGCCGGCCTCGATGTCCGGGCTCGACGTCGCGAGCGCGCTCGAGAACCGGTCGGCGTTGTCGATCACGCGGTTAAGCTTGCTGCCGTCCACCGCCTTCACCAGGCTCGAGACGGCGGGCCCGGCCTCGGCCAGCGTCTTCGAGAAGCTCTCGACGTTGGCGAGCGTGCGGGTGATCGCGCCCTCGTTGCCGGCGACCAGCTTGTCGAGGCGCTGGAGCACGTCGTCGGCCCGCTGCGCGATCTGCTTGGCGGCGGCCATCATGTCCTGGATGTCGGACGAGTCGGCGAAGATCGTCGGCATCTCGCCGTTCGTGCCCGGCGCCAGCGCCGGCGCGTCGGCGTTGCCGCCGTTGAGCGCGATCACCGAGACGCCGGTCAGCATCGCCGAATCGAGGCGCGCGCGGGTGTCGGCGCGCAGGGGCGTCGAGGGGGCCACCTTGATCTCGGCGATGACCCGGCGCGGGTCCTGCGGCAGCAGGTGGACGTCCGTCACCTCGCCGACCTTGATGCCGTTGAAGGTCACGCTCGACCCGCGCGACAGCCCGCCGACGCTGCCCGAGAACACGACGCGCACCGCCTGGCTCACCTGCCGCGACGAGCCGCCCGACAGCCACAGCACGAAGCCGAAGCCGACCAGGATCACCCCGAGGGTGAAGGCGCCGATGAGGGCGAAGTTCGCACGGGTCTCCATGATCTCAGGCCTTCCGCCAAGCTGTGGCATTCGTGCGGTGCGCGGGCGCACCCGCGCGGCGCGCTGGCATCCGCCCCCGGTGCGAGCGGTCACGCATGGGCGGGGACGCCCGTCCGCACCGGCGCCGCCGGGACGATCGCGCGGGCTCGCTTGCCGTGGAAGTACGAGCGCAGCCACGGGTGGTCGTGCGCCAGCATCTCGTCGATCGTGCCGGCGGCGATGATCTGTCCGTCGCCGAGCGCCGCGATGCGGTCGCATGCGGTGTAGAGGCTGTCGAGGTCGTGCGTCACCATGAAGACGGTGAGGCCCAGGGTCTGCTTGAGGGTCGCGACCAGCTCGTCGAACTCGCCGGCGCCGATCGGGTCGAGGCCCGAGGTCGGCTCGTCGAGGAACAGGATCTCGGGGTCGAGCGCGAGCGAGCGGGCCAGCGCCGCGCGCTTGATCATGCCGCCCGACAGTTCCGAGGGCAGCTTGTCGGCGGCATCCGGCTTGAGGCCGACCATCTCGATCTTGAGGCGCGCGAACTCGTCGAGCAGGCGCTCGGACAGGTTCAGGTGCTCGCGCATCGGCATCTGGATGTTCTGCTTCACGGTGAGCGCCGAGAACAGCGCGCCCTGCTGGAACAGCACGCCCCAGCGCTGCTCGACGCCGCGGCGCTCGGCGATGGTGAGGCCGTCCATGTCCTGCCCGAACACCTCGATGGTGCCCGAGCGCTTGGCGACGAGGCCGAGGATCGTGCGGGTCAGGACCGACTTGCCCTGGCCCGACGGGCCGACGAAGCCGAGGATCTCGCCGCGGCGGATGTCGAGGTTCAGGCCCTTCAGGATGGTGCGGTCGCGAAAGCCGACGACGAGGTCGCGGACGCGGATGATCGGTTCGGGTTCGGTCGTCTCGGGCATGGCGTCTGGGTTTCGCACCGGATCCTCAGAAATCGATCGCCGCGAAGAACACCGCGAACAACCCGTCGAGGACGATCACCATGAAGATGGATTTGACGACTGAGGCGGTGACGTGGCGCCCGAGCGATTCCGCCGAGCCCTCCACGGCGAACCCCTCGATCGTCGCGATGATGCCGATGATCAGCGCCATGAACGGCGCCTTGATCAGCCCGACGAGGACGTGGTGGACGCCGACCGCCGCCTGCAGCCGCGCCAGGAACTGCTCCAGCGTGAGCCCGCCATAGGCCATCGCCGTGAGGCCGCCGCCGGTCAGCGCCGCGAGCGCCGCGATCAGCGTCAGCATCGGCAGCCCGACGACGAGGGCGAGGATGCGCGGAACGATCAGGATCTCGATCGGGTCGAGCCCCATCACGCGCAGGGCGTCGACCTCCTCGCGCATCCGCATCGAGCCGATCTCGGCGGTGAAGGCCGAGCCGGAGCGTCCGGCCACCATGATCGAGGTGAGCAGCACGCCGAGCTCGCGCAGGATCAGGAGCCCGATCAAGTTGACGACGAAGGCCGCCGCCCCGAAGCGCTGGAGCTGGAAGATGCCCTGCTGCGCGACGATGCCGCCGACGAGGAACGAGATCAGGAAGATGATCGGCACGCCGCGGAAGGCGACCTGCTCGATCTGGTTGACGAAGGCCCGGCCGCGGAAGGTCGACGGACGCGACGCCACGCGCAGGCACGCGGCGATCACCTCGCCGAGGAAGGCGAGCCCCGTGATCAGGTCGTGCCCGCCGCGGACCACGCGGCGGCCGAGGCCGTCGAGCATCTCGAAGACCCGGCCCTGGCGGACGGGAGCGGCCGGCTCGGGATCGCGCAGGTGCATCTCGCCGAGCAGGATGCGGTGCTCAGGCCGCACGTCGGCATAGCTCAGGCGCCCGCCGGCCGCCTCGATCTCGCCGCGGGTCCGCTCCAGCACCCAGGCGCCGAGGGTGTCGAGGCGCGCGACGGCGCTCAGGTCGACCATCACGGGGCGGCTCCTGGCCTCGGCGGCGATCCGCGCCGCGGCGATCTCGACCGCGCCGCCCTGGTCGGCCGTCCAGCGCCCGTCGAGCGCGACGCGTCCGTCGCCCGGCGCGATGGTCGCGCCGGCGGGCTGCCGGTCGAGTCGATGCGTCGGCGTGGTGTCGTTGGCCTGCACGAAGCCTGTGTCCCTCGATCGGCGCCGGTCTGCCTGCGCGATATGTTCAGATTAGGGTTGACGGTCCGTATCGTGCCGCACCGCAACCGGAGGCTGCCCGGTGGCAGGGACCCGGGCCGCGGCCCGGCTCGCGGCGGCCGCGGTCAGGGCGAGGCCCGCGACCGCGAGCGGCGCCATCGCCAGGAAGACGAGGGGACCGCCGGCCCGGTAGGCGAAGCCGCTGAGCAGCGTGGCGCCGGCCGCCGCCGTCGCGTTCGCGGCGCTGAGCGTGCCCTGTGCCCGGCCGCGGGCGCCGTCCGGGGCGAAGGCGGAGACGGCGGCCATCGCCCCGAGCTGCGTCGCGCCGAAGGTCAGCCCGTGCAGGGCCTGGAGGCCGACGAGCGCGGGCAAGGTGTCGCCGAGGGCGTACATCCCCACGGCGCGAACCAGCGCCGCCCCGCCGCCGAGGGCGAGATAGCGGAACGGCGTGCGCCACGCGGCCGGCAGGCGGGCGACGCAGGCGAACAGCACGATCTCGGCGACCACCCCGACGCCCCAGAGCGCGCCGACCGTCGCGGTCGAGAAGCCGTGCGCGGTCCAGTGGATGCTGCCGAAGGCGTAGATCGCCGCGTGGCTCGCCTGGATCGCGGCGGCGGCGGCGACGCAGAGCTTGAGGCGCAGCGGCAGCCGTGGACGAAGCCCCTCCGCGTGCTCCGGCGCCGGCGCGGCGACCGAGCGGCTGGTGAAGGCCACCACGCTCGCGATCAGCGCCAGCCCTGTGAGCAGCAGCGGCACCGCGAGGGTTTCGCCCATCGCCGTGAGCAGCGCCCCGCCGGCGAGGTTGGCGATGAGGAACGCCACCGAGCCCGACATCCGGATACGCGCGTAGTCGAGCCGCGGCTGCCGGCGGACGGCGGCGAGGGTGAGGTAGTCGATGCTCGGAACCAGCGGCGCGCCGGCGACCGCGTTGAGCAGCACGAGGAGCGCCAGCGCAGGCCAGCCGATCCCGGCGCCGGCCGGCATCAGGGCGTAGGTCGCCGCCAGGGCGAGGCTGCCCGTCAGCAGCAGCGCCCGGGCGCCGACGCCGCGATCGATCAGGCTCATCAGCGGTGCGGTGGCGACGATGCGCGTGGCGATCGGCAGGGCGAGCAGCAGCCCGATCACCGAGGCGTCGAGGCCGAGCGCGGCGAGCCAGACCGGCATGAACGGCATCGCGATGCCGATCTCGACGAAGACCACCGCGTAGAGGAGCGACAGGCGGAAACGGCTGGGCTCGAGAGTCGGGGACGCGGCCAAGGTCTCGGATCGATGCAGGGTGGATCGGGACGGGAGCGGCCACCGTAAGCCGCCGTTAAACCGATCCTGTCAAATTGCGCTCTTGCCAGAGTTGCGCCGGAGCCGGGTCTCGTCCCACCGCGCGAGGCTATCGCCTTCGAGGACGCGTATCATGTCCGGTTCCCACTCGCTGACGGCCTTCGAGCCGACCGAGTACGAGGCCATCGAGGCGACCATGAGCGGGAGCGCCCGCGGGCGCTGGTTCCTCGCGGAGTATGCCCGCCGCAACCGCAGCGCCGACACGACCGTGCTGCTCGACGCGATCGCGCGGCTCGAATCCGCGGTCACGGACGGGCACGGCCTGGACGCGGTCAGCCATTTCCGCGGCGACATCATGGAGATGGCGAGCGCGATCAGCCGGACCAAGGCCGAGATCGCGGCGATCACCGATCCCGATCACGACCAGACCCGCCTCGGCATCGCCTCGGAGGCGCTGGACGCGATCGTCCAGGCGACCGAGCGGGCGACCACCGACATCCTCACCGCCGCCGAGCAGGTTCAGGAAAGCGCGTGGTCGCTGCGCGAGCACGGCATCGACGAGGCGGCCTGCGACGCCCTCGACCGCTACGCGACGCAGATCTACACCGCCTGCTCGTTCCAGGACCTCACGGCGCAGCGCACGAGCCGGATCGTGCAGACCTTGCGCTATCTCGAGGAACGCCTGATCGCGATGATGGCGATCTGGGGCGATGCCGGCGCTCCGGTCCCGCCGGCGCCGGGCTACGCGACCTCGCGCCCGGCCCGCGAATCGCGGCCCGAGGACCTCGATCAGAGCGACGTCGACCGCTATCTCGGCATGGACGCGCCGGCGGTGATCGCCGCCGCGCATGCGGCTCTCCGCGCGATCGAACCCGGTGCGGTGCCGCTCCACGACGACATCGTGTTCCTGCCCTCGGCGCCCGAGCCCGAGCCGGAGCCCGAGTCGGCCGCGGAGGCGTCGGATGTCGAGGCCGAGCTGGATTGGGCCGACGATTTCGAGGCGCAGATCGCCTCCGAGGACGACGCCCTCCAGTTCCGGGCTGCCGACGCGAGCCCCTCCGACGTCAGCGCCGAAACGCATCCGCCCGCGGAACGTGCGCTCAGCTTCGCCGAGATCGATGCGCTCAGCGTCGAGGAGAAGCTGGCGCTGTTCTGCTAGGGCTCCGCCGTGCGAGCGAGACCGCCCTCCGATCCGGGACCGCGCCTGCGCCGGCGAACCACGGCGGGGCGACGCGTTCCCCGAACCTCGGGATCGCGCCTCGCGCCGCTTGCGCCCCCGTGAGATCGCCGCCCCTATGGGCCAAAGGGGCGAAGCGACGGAGGCCGGGCGTTGCCGAGGTATCGGAACAAGTCGTTGCCGCCGCCGTACCTGAAGCGGGTCTGGCTGCCCGACGACGCGGTCTACGATCGCGACGCCTATCCCTACTGCATTCCGCTGTTCCGGGAGGGCGGGTTCGAGCTCGCGTTCGATCGTCCGGTGACCATCATCGCCGGCGAGAACGGGGTCGGGAAATCCACCCTGCTGGAGGGCATCGCGGTCCTCGCTGGGTTCGACGAGAGCGGTGGCGGCGCGGGCTACCGCGCCGTCGACAACGCCCGGGCGGCCGAGACCAGCGGCGGCGACCTCGCGCGGGTGCTCCGGGCGAGCTGGCTGCCGAAGGTCGGTCGCGGCTGGTTCTTCCGGGCGGAGAGCTTCTTCTCCGTCGCCCGCTACCTCGACGAGGTCGGCAGCCCCAGCGCGGATTTCCTGTCCTACTCGCATGGCGAGGGCTTCATCCGGTTCTTCGAGGAACGCTGCGCCAAGCCCGGGATCTTCCTCTTCGACGAGCCCGAAGCGGCCCTGTCGCCGAACCGGCAATTCGACTTCCTCAAGCTCTTGAAGCGCATGGAGGCGGGCAACCAGACCCAGGTGCTGATCGTCACGCATTCGCCGATCATCATGGCCCATCCCGGCGCACGGCTGCTGCGGATGAGCCGGCACGGCCTCGAGCCCGTCGCCCTTCAGGACACCGAGCATTTCCGGATCCTGCGGCAGTTCGTGAGCGATCCCGAAGGCATGATCGAGGCGATGACCGACGCGTAGCAACGATCGCGCGGCCGGAACTTGTAGCCAGGACGAAGGGTCGCGCGTTCGCCGCAATGATCCGGCGTTACACCCTCCGCGCATCGCCCGGCGCCTGCGAGAGACCGACGACATCGTGGCCCTTCACCTGCTCAAGCTCTGCGTCGGCCCCGCCTCGATCGACGAGTTGGAGGCGCGTCAATCCCGGTTCCGCGACGAGGCGTTGCGGCTCGGTGCCGATCCGGCGCCGGTCCACACCACGCGGATGGTCCCGAAGCGGCGGGCCGAGATCGCCGGGCACGGCTCGATCTACTGGGTGATCAAGGGCACGCTGAGCTGCCGCCAGGCGATCACCGCGATCGACCTCGTCATCGGCGACGACGGCATCGGCCGCTGCCGCCTCGTCCTCGATCCGGCGATCGTCGCGGTGACGCCGCGGCCGTGCCGACCGTTCCAGGGCTGGCGCTACCTGACCCAGCGCGATGCGCCGGGGGACCTCGGCATCGGCGCCGCCGCCGACCTCGCCGCCATGCCCGAGGCCCTGCGCCGCGAGCTGGTCGGTCTCGGGCTCCTGTGATCGGACAAACGAAGGGCGGCCCCGATGGAGCCGCCCTTCTCGCGTCTGGCAGACGTCAGGCGCCCTCGAACCGCCCGCTCGCATGGGCGAGCATCGTGTAGACCTTGCCGGTCTCGGAGGTCAGGTAGGCGTCGGCGCGGGCCGCGTCGCGGTCATTGCGGGCCACGTCGCCGAGCAGGCGCTCGAACTCGCTGACGTAGCGGTCGACGGTGCGGCGGAACTCGGCGTCGGCACGGTAGCGGCGCTGCATCTCCAGGAAGGTCTGCTTGCCCTGCGGCGTGTAGATCTTGATGTCGAACAGGTTCGGCTCGCCGCGACGATAACGCTCCCACAGGTCGACCGCCGTGCGGTGGTCGATCATCCGCGCGATGTCGGCCGAGATCGTCTCCAGGGCGATCCGACCGGTCTCCACCGCGGCCTTCGACGTGCCCGGGGCAGGAACGGGGGGCTCGGCGACGCCGGCCTCGTCCTCGTCGTCGAGCGAGGCCCGCGTCAGCAGATCGGACAGCCAGCCGCGCTTGTCGCCGGAGGCCGGGCCTGCCGTCGGGCGGACCGGGGACGCGGGACACGCGGCCGGCGTCTCGGCC
>NZ_VRVH01000216.1:0-7892 GCF_008040095.1 Methylobacterium sp. WL6
ACCGGATGGAGGCGATCCGCAGCGGCGACGCCTACGGCCGGCGCCGGATGCGCCACCACCGCCGCCACCGGCGCTGAGCCGCCCGCGCCCCTCACGCGATCACGGAGAACCCATCGATGCGCCTCGCCACCCTCACGGCCCTGACCCTCGCCGCCGGCCTCGGCGGCTCCGCCTTCGCCCAGTCGACGGGCGCCCCTGCGGGGCTCGACCCCGCGACGGCGCCCGGCGGCACCGAAGGCCGCGCGGGCCCGCAGAACGAGATGAACGCCGTCCGCGACGGCGACGCGGTGGCGGTTCCGCCGCCGGCGGGCGGCGTCACGACGGAGGCGCCGCCGCGCCGGGACGACGTGCCGCCGCGGCCCCGCTACTGAACCGGACGCGCGGGCGGCCCCCCGCTCGCGCGCCGGAGACGGCGGCCCGCTACTGCGGCAGCTTGTCGTCGATGCCCTTCACGTACCAGTTCATGCCGAGGATCATCGGGTCGGGCGCGTCCTCGCCCGCCTTCACCGCGACCGTGCCGTCCTGCTTCGTCACCGGGCCGGCGAAGGGGTGGACCTTGCCCGACGCGATGCCGGCCTTGGTCTCCTCGGCCATCGCCTTCACGTTGTCCGGCATGTTGGTGAAGGGCGCGAGCACGACCATGCCGTCCTTGATGCCGCCCCAGGTGTCGTGGCTCTTCCACGAGCCGTCGAGCACCGCCTTGGCCTCGCCGATCACGTAGCCGTCCCAGTCGTCGGTGATCGAGGTCAGCTGCGCCTTCGGGGCGAAGCGGAACTGATCCGAGGACTGGCCGAAGGCGAGCTTGCCGGCCTTCTCGGCCTCCTGCAGCGGGGCCGCGGAATCGGTGTGCTGGGTCAGGATGTCGGCGCCCTGCGCGAGCAGGGCCTTGGCGGCCTCCGCCTCCTTGCCCGGGTCGAACCAGGTGTTCACCCAGACGATCTTGAGCTTGACGTTCGGGTTCACCGACTGCGCGCCCAGCATGAAGGCGTTGATGCCGCTCACCACCTCGGGGATCGGGAACGAGGCGATGTAGCCGACCGTGCCGGACTTCGAGAGCGTGCCGGCGATCTTTCCGCAGACGTAGCGGCCCTCGTAGAAGCGGGCCGAGTAGGTGGAGACGTTGGCGCTGCGCTTGTATCCCGTGGCGTGCTCGAACTTCACGGTGGGGAATTTCTTGGCGACCTTCAGGGTCGGCTCCATGAAGCCGAACGAGGTGGTGAAGATCAGCTTGGCGCCCGAGCGCGCCAGCTTCTCGATCGAGCGCTCGCTGTCGGCCTCGGGCACGCTCTCGAGAAACGTGGTCTCGACCTTGCCGGGCATTGCCGCCTCGAGCGCCTTGCGGCTGAGGTCGTGCTGGTAGGAATAGCCGTAATCGGCCACCGGGCCGACATAGACGAAGCCGACCTTGAGCTTGTCGTCGGCCCGCGCGGCGGGTGCGAGCAGGAGAGCCGCCAGGATGGCGCCGGTGATCGTCCGCATGGTCGTCGATGTCCCCAAGGTCGATACCCCCAACATGGCCCCCGCCTTCTAGCGGTGGGGCGTGAATTCGCGGCCCAGGGCGGCGGGCGCCAGCGAGCCGCCCTGGCGCCGCCCGAGGGACAGCAAGACCAGGGCCAGGATCGTCGCAACGTAGGGCAGCGCCGACAGCGCCTGCCCCGGCAGGCCGAGGCCCGCGGCCTGGGCGTGGAGCTGGAGCACCGTCGCGCCGCCGAACAGCAGCGCCCCGGCGGCCACCCGCAGCGGGCGCCACGAGGCGAACACCACCAGCGCCAGGGCGATCCAGCCGCGCCCGGCGGTCATCCCCGGCGACCAGAACGGGGTGTAGGCGAGCGACAGGTAGGCGCCAGCGAGCCCGGCGCAGGCGCCCCCGAACAGGACCGCGAGGACGCGGACCTTGCGCACCGGCAGGCCGAGCGCGTGCGTCGCGGTGTGGTCGTCGCCGATGGCGCGCAGCACCAGCCCGGCGCGGCTCCGGCCGAGGAACCACCACACCCCGAGCACCAGGGCGACCGCGACGTAGACGAAGGCGTCCTGCCCGAAGAGCAGGTCGCCGACGAGCGGCAGGTCGCTCAGCCCCGCCAGGTGGAGGTGGGGCGCCGGATCGCGCTTCATCCCGACGTAGCCGGTGCCGACGAGGCCCGAGAGCCCGAGGCCGAGGATCGTCAGGGCGAGGCCCGAGGCGACCTGGTTGGCGGCGAGCCCGACCGTGAGGATCGCGAACAGCCCCGACAGCGCGAGCCCGGCGCCGGCGCCGCCGAGCGCGCCGGCGAGCGTCGAGCCCGTCTCGGTGGCGACCGCGAAGCCGGCGGCGGCGCCGAGCACCATCATTCCCTCGGTGCCGAGGTTGAGCACCCCGGAGCGCTCCGCCACCAGCTCGCCGATCGCGGCCAGGATCAGGGGCGTGGCCGCGGTCAGCACGGTGACGAGCACCATCTGGACGATGTCGAGGGTCATGGCCGCCTTCTCACCATGCCCGGCGCCTCACGCGGTCCGCCGGGGGCCGCCCGGCACGAGCCGGACGCGGTAGCGGGCGAGCACGTCCGCCCCGAGCACGAAGGCGAGCAGCAGCCCCTGGAACGCGCGGGTGAGGTCGAGCGGCAGCTTCAGGTCGATCTGGGCCGACTCGCCGCCGATCGTGGTCAGCGCGATCACCCCGGCGGCGACCAGGATTCCCGGGGGGGACAGCCGCCCGAGGAAAGCGACGATGATCGCGGTGAAGCCGTAGCCCGGCGAGATCGTCGGCTGCAGCTGGCCGATCTTGCCGGCCACCTCGCAGATGCCGGCGAGCCCGGCCGCCGCCCCCGAGATCGCGAAGACGGCGAGCGTCAGGCGCGCGTCGCTGAAGCCCGCGAACCGCGCCGCGCGCGGCGCGGCGCCGACGACGCGGACCTCGAAGCCGAACAGCGTCCGGGCGAGGACGAGCGTCGCGACGATCACGGCAGCGAGCGCGATCAGCACGCCGGCATGCAGCGTGTCGCCCTCCATCAGGTAGGGCAGCCGCGCCGCCGGATCGAACGGCACGCTCTGCGGGAAGTTGAAGCCCGCCGGATCGCGCAACGGCCCGCGGGCCATGTAGTCGAGCAGCAGCTCCGCGACGTAGACCAGCATCAGGCTGGTCAAGATCTCCGACACGCCGAGGCGGACCTTCAGGAGCGCCGGGATCATCGCGTAGGCGAGGCCCGCCAGCGTGCCGGCGGCCAGCATCGTCGGCAGGATCCAGGCCGTGAAGCCCTCCGCCCCTTGCGTCGCGACGCCGATCCAGCCGCCGGCCAGGCCGCCGACCACGAACTGGCCCTCGGCGCCGATGTTCCACAGGCTCGCACGGAAGCAGAAGGCCAGCCCCGTGGCGACCAGCGCCAGCGGCGCCGCCTTCAGCGCCACCTCCTGCAGCGACCACACCTCGCTCAGCGGGGTGACGAAGTAGGTCGTGAACGCGGCCCCCGGCGCGACGCCGAGCAAAGCCACCGCGATCCCGCCGACGAGCACGGCGCCGGCGAAGGCGATGACCGGCGACAGCGCCGAGAGCACGGCCGAGCGCCGGGCGCGCGGGCTCAGATCGAGGCGCATGGGAGGCTCTGAACAGTCGGAAAGAATCGCGGGCGGCTCCTCCCTCCCCCCTCTGCGGGGGAGGGCGGGCCTCGCGTCAGCGAGGGTCGGGAGAGGGGAGCGACGGTGCCGGACGCGGCGCTCCCCTCTCCCCCCCTGCTGCGCAGGGTACCCTCCCCCGCTTCAGGGGGAGGGAAGAACGCCGCAGCTTCACGCATGCGATCCGCCCATCAGCAAGCCCACCGCCTCGCGGGTCGTCTCGCCCGCCGGGACCGGCTCGGAGAGGGTGCCGGCATGCAGCACCGCGATCCGGCTCGCGATCTCGAACAGCTCGTCGAGGTCCTGGCTGATCACCAGCAGCGCGGCGCCGCGGGCGGCGAGATCGATCAGCGCCTGGCGGATGCGGGCGGCGGCCGAGGCGTCGACGCCCCAGGTCGGCTGGTTGACCACCAGAACGCCGGGCTCCGCCTGGATCTCGCGCCCGACGACGAACTTCTGCAGGTTCCCGCCCGACAGGGTGCCGGCGGCGGGGTCAGGGCCGGCCTTGCGCACGTCGAAGGCCGCGATCACGGCGTCCGCGAGCGCGCGTGCCGCCCCGCGCCGGAGCAGGCCGAAGCGCGCGAGCGACGCGGTGGCGTGGCGCGAGAGCACCGCGTTCTCGGACAGGCTCATGCCCGGGGCGGCCGCGTGGCCGTTGCGCTCCTCGGGCACGAAGGCCGCGCCGCGCCGGCGCCGCGCGTTGATGTCGAGCCGCCCGACGGCCGCGCCGTCGACGACGACCGCCTCGGCCCGCGCCGCGGCGGTCTCGCCGGAGAGCGCGGAGAAGAACTCCGCCTGCCCGTTGCCGGCGACGCCGGCCACGCCGAGGATCTCGCCGCCCCGGACGGTGAGGCGGATGTCGGCGAGCGCGGTGCCGTGCAGGCCGGGCGCCGGCAGGGACAGGCGATCGAGGACGAGGCGCGGCGGGCCGAGCGCGGCGCCGGCTCGGCCGGTCACCGCGCCGACCTGCGCCCCGACCATCAGGGCCGCGAGCGAGCGGGCGCTCTCCCCCTGCGGATCGCAGGCGCCGACGACGCGCCCGTGGCGCAGGATGGTGGCGCGGGTGCACAGGCGCCGCACCTCGTCGAGCCGGTGCGAGATGTAGAGCAGCGCCCGGCCCTCGTCGCGCAGCCGCTCCAGCACCGAGAACAGCTGCTCCGCCTCGCCCGGCGTCAGCACCGAGGTCGGCTCGTCGAGGATGACGAGGCGCGGGTCCTGCAGCAGGCAGCGCACGATCTCGATGCGCTGGCGCTCCCCGGCCGAGAGCGACCAGACCGGCCGGGCGGGATCGAGGTGCAGGCCGTAGGCCGCCCCGAGCGCGGCGATCCGCTCGGCGAGCGCCCTGCCCGAGAGGGTCTTCGGCATGACGAGGGCGATGTTCTCGGCCACCGTCAGGTTCTCGCAGAGCGAGAAGTGCTGAAACACCATCCCGATGCCGATGGCGCGCGCCGCCTCGGGGTCGGGCAGCTGCACGATGTCGCCCTTGTGGGTGACGACGCCCTCTGTCGGCTCCAGCAGCCCGTAGAGGATCTTCATCAGGGTCGACTTGCCGGCGCCGTTCTCGCCGAGCAGCGCGTGGATATCGCCGGCGCGGATCTCGAGGTCGACGCCGTCGTTGGCCTTGAAGTCGCCGAAGCGCTTGACGATGCCGTAGGCCCCGTAGAGCGGCGCGGTGCCGGCGGCGGGCGACGGCACGGCCGCCATCAGGCGCCGCCGAGGAGGCTGAGGGCGAGCCGGCCGTGGTCCTCGCGCAGCTTCCGCGTGTCCATGCCGACGGGGTTTCCGTCGACCACCCGCCACCGGCCCGCGACCATCACCCGGTCGGCGCGGTGCGCGCCGCACAGCACGAGCGCGGCCAGCGGATCGTGCGCGCCGGAGAAGCGCAGCGCGTCGAGGGTGAACAGCGCGAGGTCGGCCTCGCGGCCCGGCTCGATCCGGCCGATGTCGTCGCGCCCGAGGCAGCGGGCCGAGCCCTCGGTGGCCCAGCGCAGGGCGTCGAGATGCGTCACCGCTTCGGCACCGTAGGTCAGGCGGTTGATCATCAGGGCGTGGCGCACGCCCTCCATCAGGTTGGAGCTGTCGTTCGAGGCCGAGCCGTCGACGCCGAGGCCAACCGGCGCGCCCGCCGCCTCCAGCTCGCAGGTGCGGCACTGCCCCGAGGCCAGCGTCATGTTCGAGGTCGGGCAGTGGCAGACGCCGACGCCGGCCTTGCCGAGCCGGCGCACCTCGTCGTCGTTGAAGTGGATGCCGTGCGCGAGCCAGGCCCGCGGGCTCATCCAGCCGACCTCCTCGAGGTAGTCGACCGGCCGCTGGCCGAACATCTCCAGGCAGTAGGCGTCCTCGTCCAGCGTCTCGCCGAGATGGGTGTGGAGCTGGCAGTCGTGGCGGTCGGCGAGCGCCGCGCTCTCGCGCATCAGCCGCTTGGTGACGTTGAAGGGCGAGCACGGCGCCAGCCCGATCCGCACCATCGCGCCGGGCTTCGCGTCGTGGAACAGGTTCAGCACCCGCTCGCTGTCGGCGAGGATGGTGTCGTCGTCCTGCGTCAGGCATTCGGGCGGCAGGCCGCCGTCCTTCTCCGACAGGCTCATCGAGCCGCGGGTGACGAAGGCGCGGATGCCGAGGCTGCGCGCCTCGTCGACCTGCACGTCGACGGAATCCTCGAGCCCCTTCGGGTAGAGGTAGTGGTGGTCCCCCGCCGTGGTGCAGCCGGAGAGCAGCAGCTCGGTGTAGGCGAGCCGCGTCGCGAGCCGGAACGCGTCGGGGGTGATCTTGTCCCAGACCGTGTAGAGCGCCTTCAGCCACGGGAACAGCGGCTTGTTGATCGCCAGCGGGTGGGCCCGCGTCAGCGTCTGGAAGAAGTGGTGGTGGGTGTTGATCAGCCCGGGGATGACGACGTGGCGCGACGCGTCGAAGGTCTCGTCCACCGGCGCGGCGGGCTGCGCGCCGGCCGCCACGCGCTCGACGATGCGGCTGCCCTCGACCACGATGCCGCCGCCGGCGCCCTCGGCGAGGATCGCCAGCGGATTGCGAATCCACAGGCGCCGGAGCGTTTCGTCCCCTCGGGGCCTGGCGTCGGATCCCGTCATGCCGTCTCCCATCCCGTCACGGTCGTGCGATCGGCGATCCAACCGGCGATCAGAAGATGTGGAACGCGACGCCGGCGAGGAAGCTCTTCTCTTCCGTGCCCTTGAACGTCGCCGTCTCGACGTTGCCGAACTTGTTCAGCCAGTACTGGAAGCCGATGAAGGCGTCGACCTTGTTGGGCTGGTCGTAGATCAGCTTGCCCACGTCGAGCACCAGGTTGGTGCGCGACAGAAATTCGAGGCCGCGCTTCGGGTTGAAGGCGAAGTCGGCCACGTTCTGCACGCCGCGGCCCTTGGGCAGCACGATGTTGTTGAAGCCGGTCAGGCTCAGCGGCAGGTTGGTGAAGGCGAGGGGGAAATTGTAGACCACCTCGAATTCCGGCACCACGTCGAAGCTCTGGTCGCGATCGGGCTGCAGGTTGAAGCCGTTGCGGTTCCATTCCTTGTAGGCGTGGACCGACAGGTTCAGGAACCCGGCCGGCACGTCGAAGGAGAAGTTGAGGCCGCCGACCACGTCGCGCTTCTTCGAGCCGAACGCGTCGTTCTGCGAGTTCGCGTCGAAGCCGAAGGCGAGGGAGATGTCCTTGACGATGCCCGGCAGCGTGAACGCCTTGGAGTTGGTCAGCGCGTTGAGGCTCAGGGTGCCGCGATAGAGGCCGTAGGCTTCGGTGTTGCCGTAATCGGCGAAGAACGGCGCGCCGACGCTGCCGGGCGGGTTCGTGGTGCCGGCCGGGAATTGCGAGCCCGACTTGAGGATGTCGAGCGAGAAGAAGTTCGTGCCGTAGGCCCAGGCGTCGGCATGCGAGATGTTGTAGATCTGCTTGGGCGCCTCGCGGCTGACGAACGAGCCGTCGGCCTTCTGGATCTGGACGCCCGGTGACACGGTCGGGAACTGGTAGCGATAGCTGAACTGCGTGTCGGCGAAGAGGAAGAACGGCGCCTCCTTGGCCGGCGCCTCGACGGGCGCCTTGTCCTTCTTCGCATCGAGATCGGCCGCCGCGCCGTATCCCACCAGACCGAGCGACATGGCCGCTGCAACGAGTCCCCGAGCGATCATGTCTGCCCTCTCCGTGCCGAAAATCCGGTGAGCAGGCAGCAACCGATATGCCAGCGCGTGCCACCTGGGCGAGAGGCGGCGGCCGAGTCATAATTCGGCAACAGGTTTGCCGGCCGAGCGCAGGCGCCCGCTCCGACGGGTGCGGCGGCGGCGCCCCTGAAACGCGC
>NZ_VRVH01000217.1:0-7889 GCF_008040095.1 Methylobacterium sp. WL6
GTGCGCCGGTGTGGAAGCGCAGGAACGCGGCCACCGCCGGGTTCGCGGCGAGCGGCGCGTCGAGCCAGACCGGCGTGTCGGCATCGGTCAGCGCCAGCGCGACGGCGGCGAGTTCCGGCGTGAGCGGGGCGGGCGGATAAAGGTCGCTCGCGAGCCGCCCGATGCGGCCCGGCCGGGCGAGCGCATCCATCAGCGTGCGGAACGTCCCTTGCGCGTCGTGGACCGGGTCGGCGAAGCCGCGGGCGAGCGCCATCAATCCTCGCCCCGCGCCAGGGTGAAGAAGTTCACCCGCGTCGCCGCGATCTTTCGCGCCGCGGCGGCCGCTTCCGAGGCGCGTCGTTCGGCGATCCCCGCCAGGGCGGCCTCGACCGCCCCGCGCCGCGCCGGGTGCTGCCAATGCGCGTCGAGGATGGCGGCGAGCCGGGCGCGCGGACGGTCGCGGCCGAGATGGTAGGCGAAGCCGGTCTCGCCGCCGGGCAGGCGCACCGCCGCCCGGGTCACCGTCGCCTCGCCGACGTTGAAGGCGCGCCCGTCGCCGCCGATGCGGCCGCGCGCCATGACGAGGCCGGTCTCGGGCGCGCGCAGATCCTCGGCCTCGCAGGACAGCCCGGTCTCGGCGAGAACGGCCTCGAGCTCGGCGAGCGAGGCCGCCCCGGCACGCGCCATCGCGGCGCGACGGGCTTCGACCTCTGGCGTTGCCGGGTCGGGTGCTGTTTGGCTGGCGCGCGGCATTCGCGTTCGAAGGCCTCCGATTTGTCTATAGATATAGACAAATCCAATCGTGGACGCAAGGGACGATGCGATCCGTCATGGACGAGGCGAGCGACACCCCGGTGACATCCGCCCGCGCCGGCCCCGTCGAGCGCGGCGCGGGCCTGGCCGCGTGGCGCCAGATCGCCGACGCGATCGGCGGCGCGATCGCGGGCGGCGAATTTCCGGCCGGCAGCCAGCTTCCCACCGAGGCGGCGCTGGCGGCCCGGTTCGGGGTGAACCGCCACACCGTGCGCCGCGCCCTCGGGACGCTGGCCGAGCGCGGCCTGGTGCGGGCGACGCAGGGGCGCGGCACCTTCGTCGAGCCGGGGCCGATCCCCTATCCGATCGGGCCGCGCACCCGGTTCTCCGAGATCGTCACCCGGGCCGGCCGCCAGGCCTGGGGCGACTTCGTCGCGGCGGCGACGGTGCCGGCGAGCCTCGAGACGGCGGAGGCCCTGGGGCTCGCGGCCGGCGATCCGGTGATCGAGATGCTGACCCTGCACCGGGCCGACGACGCCCCGATCTCGGCGGCGCGGATCGCCCTGCCGCTGCCGCGCTTCGCCGGCTTCGCCGAGGCCTACGCCGCCTCCGGCTCGATCACCCGCGCCTTCGCCGGGTTCGGCATCGCCGACTACACCCGCCTCTCGACGCGGATCGGGGCACGCGCCGCCACCGCGGAGGAGGCCAGCCGCCTCGACGTGGCGCCGGGGCGGACCCTGCTCACGGTCGCCAGCGTCAACGTCGACGCCGCCGGCGAACGCATCCTGGCCGCGGCCTCCGTGTTCGTCGCCGACCGGGTCGAGCTGGTGGTGGATTAGCGGCGATGCCGCCGGCCGCGACGAGGGACTGAACCAAGCCTGAGTGCCGCTCCTGCGCGCGAAGCGCCCGGCAGGGGCGCCCTTGCGGACCGTCGGTCGGCTATTTCGCTGCTGCGGTCTTCAGGCGCGCTTTCGGCGGCCCTGCGGACGCCGCCGCGAGCAACGTCGCCCAATCGTCGGGGGGATGGCCCATGTCGAGCATCCGCTCGAACACGGCATAGGCGTCGGTCTTCGCGCCGTGGGTGCGCAGCGTCTCCGCGTCGTTCACCCACGCATAGATCAGGATCCTGGTCCGGCTGTCGTAGCGGAAGAACAGGCGGAAGCGGCCGTTGCCGTACTTGGCCCGGAACCAATGCTTTCGGGACGCGCCGAGGGGGGCGCCCTGGCGGTACTCGGCCCGGGACGGGTCCTGCGGGACGGTCTCGAACATCAATCTCCGCAAGACCGCGAGCAGCTTCGCGTTGGCGGTCCTGCGGTACCTGTCCGGGTCGTCGGCCTTGGCCTTCTCCACGGCGGCGGTCAGCGTCTCGAGCTGGTCGAGCAGCAGCGGATGGGCGAAGATCGTCCACGCGCCGACGACCGTCATCGATCAGAGCGCCACGGGACCGTCGATGTCCGCGCCGGGATCGGCGTCGATCCCCTCGGCGAGGGCCGACATGCGCTCCATCAGATCGGCGGGGAAGGGCGTGATGGCCTGTGGCCGGCGCGCCATGTCCTGGGCGAGGAAGGCCAGGAATCCCTCGATCACGGGGTCCGCCTCCTCGACCTCGACGCGGGTGAGGCGCACGCCGCCCTCGTCGACGACGTAGGCGATCTCGCCGCCGTAGCTGACGCCCAGGGCCTGGCGCACGGCCTTCGGGACGGTCGTCTGGCCCTTCGCGGTGATCTTGCTGCGCTCTCGTACGAGGGGACCCATCGCGGCCTCGGCGGCTTGAGGTAAGGAATTTCCCTTCCCTCGTCGGCAGCCTTCGAAGCAAGCGCGTCGCGGCGCAAGGCGACGCCCTATGCTCCCCGGCATGGGCAGGGCCGCCGAGGGCGGCGTTGCTCGCAGGTGCCCGGGTTGACTACTGACCCCGGATGCGAGGCGCACGCGCCCCCCGGCAGGATACGCAACCCATGACC
This sequence comes from Methylobacterium sp. WL6, assembly GCF_008040095.1. Taxonomy (NCBI): domain Bacteria; kingdom Pseudomonadati; phylum Pseudomonadota; class Alphaproteobacteria; order Hyphomicrobiales; family Methylobacteriaceae; genus Methylobacterium; species Methylobacterium sp. WL6. The sequence continues at coordinate 2,694 of NZ_VRVH01000217.1, forward strand.
GAGCCATCGGCCCGCCACGTCGTGATCATCGGTTCGGGGGCGGTCGGGACCGTGAGCGCGCTCGAATGCCTGCGCGCCGGCCATCGCGTCACGGTGGTCGATCCGGGCGTGCCCGGCGGGGAGCAGGCGTCGAGCTACGGCAATGCCGGCTGGCTCTCGTCGCACTCGGTGATCCCGCCGGCGGAGCCCGGCATCTGGAAGCGCGTGCCGTCCTACCTCGCCGACCCGCTCGGGCCGCTGGCCATCCGCTGGCGCTACCTGCCCCGGGTGCTGCCCTGGCTGGTGCGCTACATCTGGGCGGCGCGCACCGGGCGGCAGATCACCGAGACGGCGCGGGCGATGCGCACCCTGCTGGCGGATGCGCCCCGCCTCCATGCCGGCCTCGCCGAGGAGGCCGGCCTCGGCCACCTGATCGAGCGGCGCGGCCTGCTGCACGTCTATCCCGACCGGGCGGCCTTCGCGGCCGACGCCGCGGCCTGGGCGATCCGCCGCGCGGTCGGCGTGCGATGGCTCGAGCTCTCGGCCGACGAGCTGCGCCAGCGCGAGCCGACCCTGCATCGCCGCTACACCTTCGGGGTGATGGTCGAGGAGGCGGGCCATTGCCGCGACCCGGGCGGCTACGTCGCCGGGCTCGCCGACCTCGCCCGCGCCCGCGGCGCGACCTACGCCCGCACCCGCGCCACCGGGTTCCACCTCGACGCGGGTCGGCTCGTCGCGGTGGAGACCGAGGCCGGCGCGATCCCGTGCGACCGGGCGGTGGTCGCCGCCGGCGCCCGCTCGGGCGCGCTGACCGCGAGCCTCGGCGACCGGCTGCCGCTGGAGAGCGAGCGCGGCTACCACGTGATGATCGCCGGCGCCGAGGCGGGGCCGCGCACCCCGGTGATGGCCTCGGACGCCAAGATGGTGGTCAACGCCATGGACGGCGGCCTGCGCGCGGCGGGCCAGGTCGAGTTCGCCGGGCTCGACGCGGCGCCGAACTGGAAGCGCGCCGAGATCCTGCGCGACCACCTGACCGGCATGTTCCCGGACCTGCCCGCGACCGTGCCGGCCGAGCGGATCCGGATGTGGCTCGGCCATCGCCCGAGCATGCCGGACGGGCGGCCCTGCATCGGCCGCGCCCGCCGCACCGGGGACGTGGTCTACGCCTTCGGCCACGGCCATGTCGGCCTCGTCGGGTCGGCGCGCACCGGGCGCCTCGTCGCCCAGCTCGTCGGCGGCGAGGCGCCCGAGATCCCGCTGGCGCCGTTCGACCCCGGCCGCTTTCTGTAGGGAAGCGGCACCCGGCCTACCGCGCCGGCCCGCCGATCAGCGCCCGGCGCAGCCGGCCGGACACGGCGTCGATCGCCGCCACGGCGACGAGGATCATCAGCACGAGGCAGGCGACCTGCTGCAGCTCGAGCACCCGGATCAGCTCGCTCAGGTACTGGCCGATGCCGCCCGCGCCGACGATGCCGATGATCGTCGCCGATCGGGTGTTCGATTCGAAGAAGTACAGCACCTGGCTGCCGAGCACCGGCAGGACGGCGGGCACGAGGCCGAAGCGGATGCGGTGGAGCGCGCCGCCGCCGGAGGCCGCGACGCCCTCACCGTCGCGGCGATCGACGGTCTCGACCGCCTCCGAGAACAGCTTGCCGAGCGCCCCGACGTCGGAGCAGGCGATGGCCAGCGCACCGGCGAACGGCCCGAGCCCGACGACGTTGATCCAGACGAGCGCCCAGATCAGCACGTCGACCGAGCGGACCACGTCGAGGCCGCGGCGCACCGCGAAATGCGCGAACGGGTTCGGCACCACGTTCCGGGCCGCGAGCAGCGCCAGCGGGAAGGCGACGAGCGCCGCGGCCAGCGTCCCGAGGAAGGCGATGGCCAGGGTCTCGCCGAGCGCGTGCAGGAAATCGGGGAAGCGGCCGCCGGCCGAGGGCGGCAGCATCATCAGCGAGAACTCGGCGAGCCGCCCGAGGCCGCTCACGATGCGGGTGGCCGAGAAATCGAGGCGCACCATCGCGAACGCCGCGAGCCCGAGGAGGGCGGCCAGGGTCGCGAGCGTCGCGAGCCGCGCGCCCCACGCGGTCCGGAACGCGTCGGGGTGGCGCCGGCGCAGGGCGGCGACGTCCACGGGACGCGGCGGCCGGCTCATCGCGCGCCCTCCGCGCCGATGAGGTGGTGGCGCAGCCGCTCGGTGCCGAGGTCGATCGCCATCACCGTCGCGACGATCATCAGGAGGATCGCGCTCACGTCCGCGTTGTAGAAGTTGCGGATCGCCACCAGCAGCTCCTGGCCGATTCCGCCGGCGCCGACGAAGCCCATCACCCCGGCGCCGCGCACGTTGATCTCGAAGCGGAGCAGCCCGTAGGAGGCGAAGCTCGACAGCACCTGCGGCAGCACCGCGAAGCGGATCGCCTGGATCCGCGAGGCGCCCGATGCGGTCAGCCCCTCGACCGGCCTCATGTCGATGTTCTCGACCACCTCGGAGAACAGCTTGCCGAGCGCCCCCGTGGTGTGGAGGGCGAGCGCCAGCACGCCCACCATCGGGCCGAGGCCGAAGGCGATGACGAAGAGCAGGGCGAACACGATCTCGGGCACCGTGCGCAGGACCTCGAGGGCGCGGCGCGTCAGGAAGCGGCCTGCGCGGGTGCGGGCGAGGTTCGCGGCCGCGCCGAAGCACAGCAGGAAGGCGCCGACGCCGCCGAGCAGCGTGCCGAGATAGGCCATCAGCAGGGTCTCGCCGAGGAGCGCCGCCCATTTCGGCAGGCCCCAGTACCATTCGGCGAGGTCGCCGCGCAGGTCGGCGAGGGTCAGGTGCGGCAGGATGCGGCCGAGATAGGCGGTGAGGTTGCCGATGTTGTCGGCGAGCACCATTGGCCGCACCTCGGCCATCAGGCCCGACAGGACCAGCAGCCCGGCGACGACCGCGAGGAATGCCAGGCTCCGCCGCCGGGTCGACGCGACCGCGCGCCCGTAGGCCTCGGCCAGGGCCGCCGCCCGCTCGGGCGGCAGCGGCGCGATCCGCCCGCTCACGGCGGCGACCCGTCCGGTCCCGGGATCAGGACTTGCGGCGCTGCGCGTCGTTGAACTTCAGCATCTCGATGATCGGCTGGTAATCCTCCAGCGTTACCGGGGTGAGGCCGAGGTCCTTGCCGTCGGAGAGGCGGTCGAAGGCGGCCTTGTCGGCGGTCGGCAAAGCGACGAAGGCCTCGACGATCTTGCGCTTCAGGTCGGCGGGCAGGCTCGACAGCATCGCGAACGGGCCCTCGGGCAGGAACGCGGACTTGAAGACGATGCGGAAGTCGGACGGGCTCAGCGGCGTGCCGTCGGGCTTCTTCAGCATGCCCTTGGCGGCCATGCGGGTGACGACGGAATCGGTCTCGGAGTTCCACAGGTTGGCGGCGGCGTCGGCCGTGCCCTGGGTCAGCGCCAGCACCGCGTTCTCGTGGCTGCCGGCGTAGACGGTCTTGCCGAACAGCGCGTCGACGTCGTGGCCGCTCTTGTTGAGGAAGAAGCGCGGGGCCTGGTTGCCGGAGGTCGAGTTCGGGTCGACCAGGGCGAGGTTCCTGCCCTTCAGGTCCGCAATCGTCCGGTACGGGCTGTCGGCGCGCACGTAGAGCACCGAGTAGTAGCCCGAGGCGCCGTTATCGTGCTTCTGGTTGACGATCGGGTCGACCTTCACCCCCGTCATCACCGCGCGGGCGAACGAGGCCGGGCCGTAGAAGGCGATCTGGATGTTGCCGGCGCGCTGGCCCTCGATCACCGCGGCGTAGTCGTTGGCGACCCGCAGCTTCACCGGCACCCCGAGCGCCTTGGTGAGGTAGGCGGCGAGCGGCGCGTAGCGGTCGGTAGTGCCGGTGGCGTTCTCGACGGGAATCGCGCCGAGGGTGATCTCGGGCACCGTCGTCTTCCAATCCTGAGCCAGGGCGGGCTGCAGGGCGAGCGCGGCCAGGCCGCCCGCGAGGGCGCCGACGAGGGTGCGACGGTCGAGCATCATCATCTCCGGGAAGGGGCGTGGCACGGGGTCGTCCGGGGTCAGGCGACGAGGGCGGCGGGCTCGACCGCGTGCGGCGCCCGGTCCATCACCTCGCCGGCCTCCAGGCCGTAAAGCTGCTTGGCGACGTCCTCGGTGAGGTCGAAGGCGCCCCCGTCGAACACCACGCGGCCGTCGGCGAGGCCGACGAGCCGGTCGCAATAGGCGCGGGCGAGGTCGAGCGAGTGCAGGTTGCACAGCACGGTGATGCCGAGGCGCCGGTTGGCGTCGGCGAGCGCATCCATCACCAGCTTGGTGTTGCGCGGGTCCAGCGAGGCCACCGGCTCGTCGGCGAGGATGATGTCGGGCTCCTGCACCAGCGCGCGGGCGATCGCGACCCGCTGCTGCTGCCCGCCCGAGAGCTGGTCGGCGCGGTGGGCGGAAAAGCCCGCCATGTCGAACGCCTCGAGCGCCGCGAGCGCCCGCGCCCGGTCCTCGGCCGACCACAGCTTCAGGAGCGCGCGGTGGCTCGGGGCGTGGGCGAGGCGCCCCATCAGCACGTTGGTCAGCACGTCGAGGCGGCCGACCAGGTTGAACTGCTGGAACACCATGGCGCAGCGGGCGCGCCAGCGGCGCAGGTCGCGCCCCCGGAGCGCGGTGACGTCGAGCCCGTCGAACAGGATCCGCCCGGCCGAGGGCTCGGCGAGGCGGTTGAGCATGCGCAGGAAGGTCGACTTGCCGGCGCCCGAGCGCCCGATCACCCCGACGAAGCTGCCCGGCTCGATCCGCAGCGAGATCCGGTCGACCGCGAGGCGCGGTCCGTAGCGCCGCGTGAGGCTATCGACGATGAGCATGCGTGCCGTCCGCCGCGAGGGATGCGCCGGTAGACCCGTCGCGCGCGACGATAGGATGACAGCCGCGCCGCGACCCGCGGTTTCGTCGTGAACGGGCGCGCCGTGCGGCTACGCAGCGAACGGGATCCGGCGCAGGATGCGGAACGGCGCCGCGCCGTCCTGGCGCAGCAGCGTGATCGCGTCGATCGTCAGCGACGTCGGCGGGCAGGCCGCCGCGAGGCAGGCGCGCCAGGTTTCGCGGGCGTCGCCGGCGAGGCGGCCGGTCAGGGTCATGTGGAAGCGGAAGGCCTCGAAGACGTGGGGATAGCCCCAGCGGTCGAGGAGCGCGCGGCGGCGCGCGTCGAGGCGTTCCGGCTGGCGGCGCGCCCGCTCCGCCGGGGTGAGGCC
>NZ_VRVH01000218.1:0-7869 GCF_008040095.1 Methylobacterium sp. WL6
GTTGGGGGGCGAGCCCTCGCCCCGGCCCCCCCCTCTCCCAAACCCAGCGTCCACGGATGCCGCGCCAGCCCGACCCGAACGTCACGGATGCCGCGAACCTACAGCAGGTTGCCGATCGACTCGTCGCCCTCGGCCACGTTACCCGCTTCCGTATCCTCGTCGAGCTGGGACAGGCCGGGCCCGACGGGCTCGCCGTCGGCACGCTCCAGGACCGCCTGGGCATCGGGCCGGCATCGACCCTGTCGAAGCACGTCGCCAACCTTGTCGCGGCGGAGCTGATGACACAGGAACGTCGCTCCACGGTCCTGGTTTGCCGGGCCTCGGATGCGGCCCTGGCCACCCCGCGGCGAGACGTGTGCGACATCCTAGGATCCTGAACGCGCTCGACGTCCCCCAACCCGCATGCAAATGGGACGGGATCGACGCCCCCGAAAACCGCGCGGGGGCTTGATTGATGGGCATGGTAATGGCGTGGCGACACGTGACGTTGACGGATAGACGGCGCTCCACGACGCCGAGCAACGGCGGTTCAAGCAGCCAGCACCGCCGACTTATAGACGCGTTCGTGGCGCAGCAGCGCCCAGACGGTCCGGGCCATTTTAGCCGCCAGCGCAACGATGGGGTGTTGGCATGCGCCCGCGCCAACAGGCGCCGGAGCCATTGGCGATCCGCGGATCGCATTTGCGAAGGGTCGGCATCGCCGTCGGGCCCCTGAATCAGCATCATGCGCAGGTACTTGCTGCCGCGCTTGGTGAACCACAGGACGCGTCGACCGCCCATTCCTCCGACCCACCCAACGAGGGACGATCGACCAGCGCGTCGTCCTTCAATCGTCGCGTCGCGGGCTTCGAGGCTCCTGGGCATAAAGGGCCGGCATGGCGTGCGGCGCCTTCCCTATCCGCTTCTGCGGTCTCGGGGAGAGGGGGTGCATCGCATCGGCGGATATAGAGCTCGGCTCCCTGCCTAGACCCCGCGCTGGCGATGTCGCTTTTCCTAGCGGCGACGTCGACATCCCACCCTTGGCCTCTCCGTAGAAATTATAGTCTCCATCGCTCATCTCGTTAGCCGAGCCACGCGCCGGGTCTCGCGGGCGCCCATCATCCGAGACCGAACGCGATTCAGAGCGCTAACCGGTGCGGAATCGATGACGCGATGCCGCGGAGAGAACCCTTCAGTGCGATGACCACACCGCGCTGGAACACCCCGCAGCAGTCATACGCCGTTCCTAGGGCTGGTTGTGGCTTCTACGCACTTGCGGTTGTATTCATGATATAACTACAACCCGTTGCGAACTTGAGCAACCGTCGAGGCGACGTTTTTTTTGACGTCGCCCACCCTGAGGCCACCACGTGACATCCATGAAGACATCCAAGATCGCCACCGAGGCCGATCGCAGCATTGGCAGTCGGATCGCAGCCCTCCGGGTCGCGAATGGGCTCAGTCAAACCGCACTAGGCGAAGCTCTAGGCATCAGTTTTCAGCAAGTTCAGAAATACGAAAAGGGTCTTAACCGTATTGGCGCAGGGCGTCTTCAGATCACTGCTGATATATTACAGGTTCCCATCACCGCATTTTTCACTAGCCAGGTAAAGCCAGTTTCGAAACTGGGTACCAAAGGGAGATCCTTCAACGATCCACAAGTCGAAGAGCTAGTGAAAATATTCACTCATAATACAGATCAGGAAATGCGAAAAACCATACTTTCTCTTTTGAAAACTGCGGTAAGACTTCAGTACCGGCGCTCACGGCAAGCGGACTATATTCGCATGAATGAATTTTGAACTGCGCGAGATAATATTCTGACCAAAACTATCAATGCATATTATTACTTAGGTGGCGTAATCCACCCCGTTCGCTATCGGCGAACCATTCTCATTGTGATAACAGCTCTGAGTAGAAAGCTGCAGAATATGAACAATTGCTGTAAACTTAGCCTATAATATTTATAGCAGTGTTCAAGACTGAGTAAATTCTTCTTTGCGGACGATTTGGCATGCCATGTTGCATTCCTAGTCGCCGCAATTCGCTTCGGCGCAACGAACCAACCATCGCAGCGACAACTCTTCTATTTAAGGTTGTGTTAACTATCAGGTACTATCTCTGGGTTGTGGGGCATTCGGATCGTGTGAGGCTCCTCAGCTTGCGACTGGAACCCCGATGAAGGTTGAACGGGTCATGGGACCGCCACTTGCTAGAAACGAGATGAGCGGACGTCGTTCGAACGAAGGCAGGATTTTACGCGTCCTGTCGACGCTCATGATCGTGTCCCTATGGTTGCCATTCGTGCGAGCCGAAGCTGCAACCCTAAACTTCCGCGGTGTGGCTGTATCTACGTGTTCGTTGATCAGCGGCACCGATGGGATTTTGTCGTTGGGATCGGATCTACAGTCGTGGTCAACGATCACGCCGGCTACAATCGTTGCCGCGAATACTGGGCCGGCCACACTTACAATCACCGGTCCTACCAATTGGACGAGTTCCCCCGCCGGCGTCCCATCGACGAGTTTCGCCATGTCCGCGAATCTAACGGGTGCCAACACGGCATCGCTGACCGGGCTAGCAGTTGCCGCTACCAGCAACCTGCCGGCACTGGGGAGTACGGTGGTCTCCGTATATCTTACCGCGCACGGTAACGGCACTTATACATCTGGCTCATACATGGCGCAGGTTACGGTTACATGCTTGATAAACTGATATCTTCCGCCGCGTTTATATATTTATTCTCATCAGCTGTGCAAGCCCACGCGCTGTTTCCTGGTCGGCAAGTCGTCTACACTGCTGGCGAGCGTGCGATTGCCTATTTCCAGACGAATCACGACGGCAAGAAAGCCCAAGAGTATCGCGTCGAGCTGTTCGATGTGGATCGATGGGTCGCGTCCAGCCATGCCGTGGCGTCGCAGGAAAAGATCGCCATGGGCCCTTATTCGATCGCACCCGGCGCCTCCAACTCGCGACGTTTCTCCGTGATGGTTGATTTGAGCGGCCAGAGGGAGAGAACGATTCGGGTCTGTACTAAGTCCATTGCGCCGACGAACTTACTGGAGGCTTTCTCGACTGCAGTGAACACCCGAGTTTGCTCAACACTCGTCGCGAGGAGGATTTGATGAAAGCTGCAATCGCTGCGTCAGTGTTTTTGATGCTGATTTGGAGTACGTCGACCCAGGCACAAACCGGATTTTCGCTTCCGTCCGCCTCCGCCAGTGCGGGACAGGACGAGTTTCATGCCGCGGATGGCACAAGTTGCCGTACAACGATGGATGGCATGAAGCGCGTCGAGGTTGGCTCCTACGGTGCCGCGGGCAATAACCCGCTGACGTCGTCCTACCTCTACAATTATCCCTATTCGAACAACGTATACGGTCAACCCTCGGCACAGAAAAATGCTGGTGTGTACGCTCGTTTCTCCATGTCATTGGATGCGTCCAATAACCGTATGGATTGCACCAAACTTTACGAACTGGAGTTGGAAAGAAGAAGGATCGAGATCGAAATCATGAAAAGAAGTTTGGTTGTTTCCGATCAAAAGCTCGACGAGCTCAAACGCAGGGAACCGGTGCGTGAGGAACCGGTTTCGAAGGTGGCCAACCCGAGCGCCGGTCTAAGAGGTTCGTATCCGCCGCTCTAACGTTCGCTCTCGGCGCAAATCCAGGACGGGTTGCCCACGGACTGGTATCGATCGTAAGGCCTGCCCGAATTTCAAGCTCATGGCCGTTCACCGGTTGTCCCGTCCCTATCGGTTCAGGCACCTTGAACCTTCGGTCTCCCATCGATTGCTGGAGTCAGTGAATTACTTTTATCCTCCGGTCCAGCCCACAGCCGGATGTGTCGTTGTTCTCGTGAAGATGGGTTATTGAATGACGTAGAATAGCTTGATATCAACCGCCGAGCGACGAATTTGAGGCATGTGAGGCTCTAGGTGATTGGAAAACGACGGGGTGGGAGCCTGATACTGGGGATTTGAAGGTAAAGCGTGCAACCGCAATGGCTCGTATATCAATTGCGGACGAACCGATGACCCATTGCGGACCGATGGGAGCGTTTTGCTTCACCATTACCCCGACCTGCCTATGAGACGCATCTGGGCACTCTCAATCCAGAAGAGATTTCATGTGCCTGTTCCGATCCGGTTTGCGCGCCCTCACCGACGCGATCAATCGCTCCCGCAATTGGCTCGCCCCCGATCTCGATGGCAAGATCCGTAACATAAACGGCAACTTCCTCCAACACCATGGCTACAGCCGCGCCCGTCGTGGGTGATGCCGCAGGGCGTGGCAAGCTCCGGCATAGCCCCGTTCGGTCGGGCCCGGTTCGCCGTGCGTTCCGAAGGACGGCATGGAACGATATTGCTTTACGCCATGGTTTGACATGCGCCCGAGACGAAGCTGTTCAAGTCAGGGTCCCGACGACCTGAAATCCGTGCCGCGCCTCGGAAATCGCACCCTAAGAACCGCCGCGATCGTCGCAGAGACTTTGTTCTCGATCGCTGCACAATAAATAATTGATTATATACCTGAAAGTGGTCTCGTGAAATTCGTCGATTGTCGTCGCAGTATACTGTACGGAGCATTTTGGGGGCGGAGCCGTGCTCTGTCCCCGAATCGTCAACTTCTGGAACTCCAAAAGCAGATTCCAACCCTTTTCGGGCTGTTGTCCGCGAATACGTGTGCGCTGTCGGCCACCCATTATCGACTTGCGCCCCTATCAATGACGGTCGGACTTCCCTGCGTACTCATCATCCTATGCTTGATGCGAGCATTCCAGTGGTGGCACATGCGCCCCGAGACCATCGATGAGGCTCGTGCCGAGCACTACCTCTTGCGAACCACCGCCTGGACCACGATTCTATCTGTCGCGTTCGTCAGCTGGGCCATGGCCTTGAATGGTTATGGCGGCGCATATGAACAGGGGCATGTCGCGATATTCGTGGCCATCACGGTTATAGCTTGCATCTTCTGCTTGACGCATCTGCCCGTAGCAGCGTTTCTAGTCACGGGCATCGTGATGAGCGTGTTTGTATTCTGCTGCGTCGCCAGCGGGAACCCCGTCTTCCTTGCAATCGCTGTCAACATCGCATTCGTGACGGCAGTGATGGTACGGGTTCTCAACAACAATTTTCGCGCTTTCGTCCAACTCGTCGCATCTCAGGCTGAATCGGTGCGGTTGTCGGAGGAAAATGCACGTCTCGCCCATACGGACAGTCTGACGGGCCTGCCCAATCGCCGCTATTTCTTTCAGTGCCTGGACGCGCTTATACAGGCCTCGGCGACCAACAATACGAGCTTCGCTGTAGCGATCTTTGACCTGGACAGCTTCAAACCCATCAACGACACTTATGGGCACAATGCAGGTGATTGTGTTCTGCAAGAGACCGGTCGACGCCTCGCTATCTTCGAGGCATCCCAGGTAGCCGTCACACGGTTGGGCGGCGACGAGTTCGGCGTACTGTTTCGTTCTCCCGGGACGTCGGAAGAGATCACCGCCATCTGCGACGGCATATGTGAGTCGCTGCGGAAGCCGATCGTCTTGGGGAACATCAGAATGATCACCGGCTGCTCCGGCGGACTGGCCGAATTCCCCGGGGCGGGACGAAAAGCAGACGAATTGTTCGATCGCGCGGATTACGCGCTGTATAACTCGAAAGAGCATCGACGTGGCACGACGACCCTCTTCTCTCAAGAGCATGAGGATGCGATCCGGGCCGAGCGGCTCATAGAGGCCGCTCTACGCACGTCCGACCTCGACGCGGAGATGGAGGTGCACTATCAGCCGATCGTGGATACGCACTCCGGCGCGATCGTCCTTGTCGAAGGGTTGGCGCGCTGGACCAGCCCGACTCTAGGCAGAATCACGCCCGATCGGTTCATCGCCGCGGCGGAGCGCTGCGGGATGATCCAGACCATGACCTTGCTGCTCCTTCGCAAGGCGCTGGCCGATTGTGCCAGGCTTCCAGCTGAGATCGGCTTGTCCTTCAATCTGTCCGCCCATGACTTGGCCTCCCCCGAGACCATGATTGCCATCCTTGCCGTCGTCAGAGCCAGCGGACTGGAGTTCCCCCGACTCACTATGGAGCTTACCGAAACCGCCCTGATGCGCGACTTCGATCAGGCGAAGACCTCTATAACATTGTTGCGTGACCTGGGCATCAAGATCGCACTGGACGATTTCGGGATCGGCTATTCGAGTCTCAGTTACGTGCACCGGCTGCCTCTCGACAAGATCAAGATCGATCGCAGTTTCATGGCGGACATCGATACCGCCCGCGGGTGCAGCCTCCTGTCGACGATCCTGGACCTTTGTCAGAATCTTGGGCTCGACGGCATCGCCGAGGGTATCGAAACCATCGGTCAGTTCGAAGTGGCGCAACGACAAGGCTGCCGCTACGTTCAGGGTTACCTGTTCGGCAAACCAATGCCGGTTAGTGAGCTTCTTCAAATAATTTCGTATGGATCCGCGGCCATCCGTCTTCGTGCCTAACGAACGGCTTCTCCAGAGGGAACCGTAAGTACCAGCATTGCCGCGGACGCTAACTCTATCGCGAGCCAGAGTTGAAATCGGGCTCGCGGACGTCGGAAACGCCGGCGAAGCTCTTGTCGACGCTGTAAATTTTGATACCGGGAGGGGGACCTGCCGCAACCCGCGTTTGACCGGGCCTGCAATCGCGCTGGAAAACTTAGTTCAAGGGGGTGGGCGGCCCATGACCTGCCCCATTTGGTGACCCAGGAGTGAAGTTAGTGCACGGTTGGCCTGGAGTTGCCCCCGTTTGTGGTCCACGGCCTATGCAAGTTCCCGAGCTGTGTGGAGTTGACCCGGTTTGTGGTCCACGACCTATGCAAGCTCTTGGGCTGTGACAGCTTGGTTGGCGAAGGCTCAGGGCGTTAAGCCGCCCAGGGCCGTATGGGGGCGATCTTCGTTGTAGTGCGACCTCCAGTCCTCGATGCGCTCGCGGGCATCGGCCAGCGACAGGAACCATGAGGCGTTCAGACATTCCGCCCGTAGGCGGCCGTTGAACGAGTCGATGTAGGCGTTGTCTGTCGGTTTGCCCGGTCGTGAGAAGTCGATCTCGACCCCGTTCAGGTACGCCCACTGGTCGAGCATGCGCGCAGCGAACTCCGGTCCATTGTCCACCCGTAAGCTCTTTGGACGACCGCGGAGCTTCACCAGTGCGTCCAGGGCCTCGGTCACCTGGAAGACGCGGAAGTTGGCTCTCGGTTTGAGTGAAAGCGCCTCTCGCGTATGGCAATCGACGACCGTCAGGATCCGGAACGAACGACCATCGAAGAGGCGGTCGGACATGAAATCCATGGCCCAGACCTCGTTGGGCCCGCCGATGGCCGGCCGCCCTTGCCGGTAGCGAGAAGCCCGTTTGCGCTTCAGCAGCTTGGGCCCGATCGATAGTCCCTCGTCCCCGTAGATCGGGTAGGTGCGCTTGTGATTCAACTCTCAGCCCGCCCGTCGCAACAGGATGTGCGGCCGCCGATAGCCGTAGCGCACCAGTGCGGCAGCCAGCTCCTTCATCCGCATCCGCAGCGCGACCTAAGGGTTCGAGCGCTGCCTGTAGTGGTCAGCCCCCATTGAAGTGGTCCGCCCTTTGGTATGGCTTTTGAGCCTGGAGGACGGACGAGATGGCAAAGCACCCGAAGCCCGAGGAGATCGTCGCGAAGCTACGTCAGGCGGACGTTCTGATTTCACAGGGCCAGAGCGTGGCCGATGCAATCCGCGCGCTCGGTGTGAGTTCGGTGACGTACTACCGGTGGCGGCGTGAGTTTGGCGGCCTGAAGTCGGATCAAGTTCGACGGATGAAGAGTCTTGAGACCGAGAATTCTCGGCTTCGAAAGGCCATCGCCGATCTCACCCTCGACAAGCTGATCC
>NZ_VRVH01000219.1:0-7850 GCF_008040095.1 Methylobacterium sp. WL6
GCTCGCGCCGGAGGTGGCACGTCGCCTCGCCGGCCGGGCGGAGGTCGCGGTCGCGGCCTGCAGCAGCCAGATCGGCTCGGGCGCCCTGCCGGTGGAGACCCTGCCGAGCGCCTGTCTGGTCCTGACCCCGCCCGCGGGCGAGGGCGGGCGCCGCGGCGGTGCCTGGCCGAAGCGCATGGCCGCCCTCCTGCGCGATCTGCCGGTCCCGGTGATCGGCCGGATCGCCGACGGCGCCCTGCACCTCGACCTGCGCACGCTTGAGGACGAGCCCGGCCTGCTCGCGAGCCTCGACGCGCTCGCCGCCTGAGACGGCAAGTGGCTCCATGCAATAAGTGGCTCTATGCAATGAGGTTTGCGACGGAATTTCACGTTCGCCCCCTCACCGATCGGACATATCGTGCTATGCGGGAAGGCTGGGGCGACGCGCGAGCGCGACGGAGACTCGCGCGTGACGATGTGGGCGACTGAGATGGCGTGCATGACGGAGGCGACGCGGGAGGCGCCCGAGGCGGAAGCCGAGCGGACCAGGGATCCCCTGCTGCTCGACAACCAGCTCTGCTACGCCCTCTATGCGGCCGCGCACCGGATGACGAAGTCATACCGCCCGCTGCTGGAGCGGATCGGGCTGACCTACCCGCAATATCTCGTGCTGATGGTCCTGTGGGAGACCGACGGGGTCACCGTCTCCGAGATCGGGCGGCGCCTGCGCCTCGATTCCGGCACGCTGACGCCGGTGCTCAAGCGGCTCGAGGCGGCCGGCTTGCTCCAGCGCAACCGACGCCGCTCCGACGAGCGCGAGGTCGAGATCGCCCTGACCGAGAAGGGGCGTGCCCTGCGCGCCGACGCGGCGGAGGTGCGCCAGAGCGTCATGTGCCAGCTCGATCTGACCGAGCCCGAGGTGCAGGCGATGCGCATCGACCTGAACCACCTCATCGACAGCCTGTCGAAGGACTGACCGCACGGCTCGCCTAGGGAGCGGCTTCCTTGGCAATGCCGGCGAGGCCCGCCTCGTAGACGCCGGCGATGTCGGCGACCGCCTCGGCCTCGGTCATCCCCTCCGCCTCGAAGCGCGCGGTCCAGGTGACCGTCGCGCCCTTGCCGATCGGCGTGACCGAGAGCGTCGACGTGTAGTCCTTCGCCGGCAACGGCCCGGAGACGAGCCTGTAGGAATAGCTCAGCGCCGCCTCGTCCCGCGCGGTCTCGATCTCGATGAGCGTGCCGAGGCCGCCCGCCGCGACGAGGGCGCGCACCGGGGCGCCGTCTTCCGATGACAGCGTGCAGCGCGTCACCTGCGGGTGCCACCGCGCGATGTCGCAGAAGCCGCCGATCAACGACCAGATCGCGGCGGGCGGCGCGGCGACGATGCGGGAGCGGGTCACTTCCAGCGCCGAGGCGGCCCCGGCATGCGCGACAATGTCGAGCGAGACCGCGAAGACGAGGTGTCTCAGCGACGGCTTGCGGATCCCGGTCGTGCGCGCTCGCGTCTGCATGGTCGGCCTCGTCCGCTTCACGATCTCCACCTAGGGCGGCGCGCCCGGCGATCACGCCTTTGCCGCGAGGATCGCCCATCCGTGCGGCGAAAGGCGGATGCGGGCCTGGGCTTCGCCCTCGCCGATCACCTCGCCCTGCCCGGCTTCGAGGCCGAGCGCGCCCGGCGCCGGCTGCTCCGACGGCTCGTCCGACAGGTTGAGGGCGAGGAGGAGCCGTTGCCCGTCGCCCTGCGCTTCCAGCGTCAGGGCGGTGTTAGTCAGGTGCAGCGCGCGCGTCCGCGCCGTGTGCAGCCACGGATGCCGCCGGCGCAGGGCGATGAGATCCTGATGCAGCCGGTAGGTCGGCCAGCCTTCCGGCGCGAGGTCGTCGGGGCTCGGGGGGAAGGCCGGGCGGACGGCGTCGTCGCCGCCGGCCCGGTCCTCCTTGATGCCGCGGAAGGCCTGCTCGTCGCCGGCATAGATCGAGGGCGTGCCGCCGACGGTGAGCAGCACGGCCAGGGCATGGGGCAGGTGCCGGATGTCGGCGATCCGGCTCGCGATCCGGGTGACGTCGTGGTTGCCGACGAAGGTCATCGGCACGAAGGCGTCGAGAAAGTCGTCGTGCCGCTTCAGGGCGTGTGCCAGCTCGAACAGGTTGCGGTCGTTGAGGCCGCTCCAGATCGCCTTCCACAGCTCGTACTGCGTCCCCGAATTGAGGCCGGTCTCGGCGACGATGCCGGCGTAATCGCCGTGGATCACCTCGCCGACGAAGTAGGAGTCCGGATGCGCCGCGCGGACCCGCGGCAGGACGCGCGTCCAGAAGGCGCGCGGGACGGCGTAGGCCGCGTCGAGGCGCCAGCCGTCGGCGCCGCGGGCCAGCCAGTGGTTCATCACCGCGACGACGTGGTCGGCGACCTCGGGGTGGTCGTGGTTCAGGGTGACCAGGGCGCTGTGGCCCTCGAAGCAGCGGTGGTCCGGCACGTCGCCGGGGTTGGTGCCCTCCGGCCAGGACAGGTGGAACCAGCCGGCCCGGGCGGCGGACGGGCCCTCGTCGAGGACAGTGCGGAACGCCGGAAAATCCTGCCCGACATGGTTGAACACGCCGTCGAGCAGGACCTTCAGCCCGCGGGCATGGGCCGCCGCGATCAGCCGGTCGAAGTCGGCCTCGTCGCCGAGCCGCGGGTCGATGCGCAGGTAGTCGATCGTGTCGTAGCCGTGGGTCTCGGACGCGAAGATCGGGCCGAGCGCGAGGCCGGTCGCGCCGAGATCGGCGGCGTAGTCGAGCCAGGCGACGATGTGGTCCAGGCGATGCGCGACCTCGGCGCCGCGTCGGCGCGTGCCTTCCGCCCCGACGAAGCCGAGCGGGTAGACCTGCCACCACACGGTGTCGCGAATCCAGTCGGGCATGAAGGTGCGTGATCCTCGGCCGGCGCGGCCCTGCCCCGTGACATAGGGCGCACCCGGCAAAATCAGCGGCGCAGCCGGTTGCCGAGCACGAAGCCGTACAACCCCATCAGGATGATGCCGGCGGCGCCTTCGATGCCGACGAGCAGGTTGGTGAAGCGGCCGATCGGCTTGACGCCGATCTCCGGCGGGTTCGCCGTCATCATGTTGAGCGCGCTGTAGCTCAGCCAGTCGACGGCGTTCCGGGTCGGCTCGGTCGACCCGTCCGGGATCAGGCCGCCGGCGAAACCGAACAGGACCGCGAAGACGACGATCAGGATGGCGAAGGCGCGGGCGATCCGCGACAGGCTCTCGCCGTAGTCGCACAGCCACTCGACGAAGCGGTCCGAGGTCCAGCGGTAGCCGTGGCGCAGGAACGCCCGCCCGTCCCGTGCGGTCCAGGCCGCGCGGGTCTTCTCCCCGGCCTCGAACCGCCCCATCCTTCGGCCGCGCTTGTACGCCCAGCTCGCCTCGTCGTGGCTCCCGATGCTCTTCAGGTTCTGCTCCAGCGCGAGGTAGCTCGCCTGCGCGCCGGCGTAGTCGCCCGCGGCCTCCTCGCCGACCATGCCGCCGAGCTGCTCGATCCGCATCCGCGTGCCGTTGAGCCAGGCGCCGGCGAAGCGGGCATGGTGCAGCTTGCACGTGACGAAGTTAAGCCGGACCAGGCTGGTCTCCGAGAGGTCCGCGCCGGAGAGGTCGGCGCCGTCGAGCTTGACGTTCGAGAGGTTGGCGCCGCGAAGCCGCGAGCCGACGAGGCGCGCCTTGGTCAGGCTCGCGCCCTCGAAGTCCGCGTGCGTCAGGTTCACGTCGGAGAGGTCGGCCTCGTCGAGCCGCGCCCCCTTGAAGCTGGTGTCGTCGGCATCCGCCCCGGTGAAGTCCGCGCCCCACAGGTCGGCGCCGGAGAAGTTCGCGCCGTCGAGCAGCGCCTGCGGGAACTTCGCGAAGCGCAACGCCGCGTCGTCGAAGCGTGCATCCTCCAGCATCGCCTCGCGGAAGCTCGCCTGGCCGGCGACGATGCCCCGGAAATCGGTGCCGCTGAGGTCGGCCTCGCCGAGGTCGGCCTCTTCCAGGTTCGCGCCGGCGAAGGTGGCGGAGCGGCCGACCGCGCCGGAGAGGTTCGCCCGCCGCAGGTTCGCGGCCGAGAGGTTCGCCCCTTCCATCCGGGCCCTGTCGAGGACCGCGTCGACGAGGTTCAGGCCGCCGCATTCGGGGTCCCACCACGCCGGCGGGGGCGCCTCCGAGTCGATGCGCTGCGCGAGCGTTGTGCCCGCGGCGTCGATGCGCACGAGATCGAGCCCGTGCTCGCCGGTCCCGAAGCGGGTGCTCCCCGCGGCGGCGATCCGGTCGAGGACCGCTTCGGTTCGGGCGTCGCGCGGGGCGTCTGCGGCGCGCGGCAGCGGGGTCTCGTTCCGGTCGGACAATCGGGGGCGTGCTTTCGATGATGGCCGGGGCGAGCCGTAGCACGGCCGACCGCCCGCCGCCGACCCTGCGCGCGCGCGATGTTTGCCGCATGCGCCCGACCGGACCCTTTCGCACCGACGGACGGTTCTTCCCCGATGATCGCGCCTTCGGCCCGATCCGCGAACGCGAAGTTGGAGTCTCGGGAATGACGGATTCGGTGCAGCTCGATCCCTACGAGGGGCCGGCCGGCGGCTGGGGGTCGGCGAAGTCGCTGACCGAGATCCTGCTGCGCGAGCAGATCCCCGTCACCGGCGGGTTGATGCTGCGCCACCAAAACAAGCCCGGCGGGTTCATGTGCGTCAGCTGCGCCTGGGCCAAGCCCGGCAAGCCGGCGGTGTTCGAGTATTGCGAGAACGGCGCCAAGGCCACCGCGTGGGAGGTGACGCGCAAGCGCGTCGGCGCCGACTTCTTCGCCGCCCATACCGTGACCGAGCTCGCCGGCTGGCGCGACTACGATCTCGAGGAGCTCGGCCGCCTCACCGTGCCGCTGCGCTGGGACGCGGCGACCGACCGGTACCGGCCGGTCTCGTGGGACGACGCCTTCGCGGAGATCGGCGCCGAGCTGAAGGCGCTCGAGCCGAAGCAGGCGGTGTTCTACGCCTCGGGCCGCGCCTCGCTCGAGACCTCGTACATGTACGGCCTGCTGGCGCGGCTCTACGGCAACAACAACCTGCCCGACTCGTCGAACATGTGCCACGAATCGACCTCCGTGGCCCTGCCCGAGAGCATCGGCTCGCCGGTCGGCACCGTTTTGCTGGAGGCGTTCGAGCATACCGACTGCATCCTGTTCTTCGGCCAGAACCCCGGCTCGAACGCGCCGCGGATGCTGCACCCGCTGCAGGACGCCAGCCGGCGCGGCGTCCCGATCATCACCTTCAACCCGTTCCGCGAGCGCGGGCTGGAGCGCTTCACCAACCCGCAGGCGCCGCTCGAGATGCTGACGCGATCCGAGACGCGGATCTCGTCGCAGTACCTCCAGGTGAAGGCCGGCGGCGACCTCGGGGCGATCTACGGCATCTGCAAGGCGCTGCTGGCGCTCGACGACGCGGCGATCGCGAGCGGGGCGGAGCGGGTTCTCGACACCGCCTTCATCGCCGAGCACACCCAGGGCTTTGAGGCGTTCGCGGACTCCGTGCGCGAAAAGACCTGGGACGAGCTCGAGCGGCATTCCGGCCTGACGCGGAAGGCCCTGGAGCAGACGGCCGCGACCTACGCCAAGGCGAAGGCGACGATCGGCGTCTACGGGATGGGGCTGACGCAGCACCGCATGGGCGTCGAGACGGTGCAGGCCCTGGTCAACCTGCTCCTGATGCGCGGCAACATCGGGAAGCGCGGCGCCGGCATCTGCCCGGTCCGGGGGCACTCCAACGTCCAGGGGCAGCGCACGGTCGGCATCACCGAGAAGCCGGAGCTGGTGCCGAACGACAAGCTGCGGCAGCTCTACGATTTCGAGCCGCCGATGGAGAAGGGCCTCAACACCGTCGAGGCCTGCGAGGGCATCCTCGACGGGTCGGTGAAGGCGTTCGTGGCGCTCGGCGGGAACTTCATCCGCGCCGTCCCGGAGACCACGCTGATGGAGGCGGCCTGGAAGACCCTGCGCCTGACGGTGCAGATCTCGACCAAGCTCAACCGCAACCACCTGATCCACGGCGAGGTCGCCTACATCCTGCCCTGCCTCGGTCGGATCGAGATCGACCAGCAGGCCGGAGGACGGCAGGCGGTCTCGATGGAGGATTCGACCGCGTGCATCCACGGCTCGAAGGGCTATGCCGAGCCGGCGGGACCGGAACTGCTTTCCGAGCCGCGGATCGTCGCCGGGATCGCCAAGGCGACGCTGGCGCCCAATCCGCGAATCGACTGGGATCGCTGGGGCAGCGACTACGCCAGCGTGCGCGACGCGATCGAGGCGACCTATCCGGATCAGTTCAAGGACTTCAACGCGCGGATGTGGACGCCCGGCGGCTTCCGCCGTCCGATCCCCGCGGCCGACCGCGATTGGAAGACCGAGAGCGGCAAGGCGAACTTCGTCACCCCCCGCGGGCTGTCGGCCGATCCCGACACCGAGCAGGCCGATCCGGACGTGATGCGCCTCATCACGATGCGGTCGAACGATCAGTTCAACACCACGATCTACGGCTACGACGATCGCTTCCGCGGCGTCAAAGGCACGCGCATGGTGCTGTTCATGAACCGCGACGACATCGCCCGCCTCGGCCTGCGCGATGCGCAGAACGTCGATCTCGTCGGTGCGGCCAACGACCAGGTCGTTCGGCGGGTGGATGGGTTTCGGGTGCTCGCCTACGACATCCCGAAGGGTTGCGTCGGCGGCTACTACCCCGAATGCAATCCGCTGATCCCGCTCTGGCACCATGCCGAGCGCAGCAAGGTGCCCGCGGCGAAGTCGGTCCCGGTGCGGATCGAGGTCGCCTCGGCCTGAGACCGGTCGCGGGCGAAGGACGATCGGCGCATCGCGGGCGCCGATCCGACGGGCGATCGATCATGGAACGCCGGCCCGAGCCTTTCGGGTCGGCGTTGGGCCGTCAGCCCTCGGCCTGTATCTCGGGCGCCATGTAAGGGCGGCCCTCGGCGGTCAGCGCCCGGTCGACGGCCTCGATCGCGACGAGGATGCGGGTCAGGTCCTCGGCCATCGAGACCGGCGCGAGATCGATCCCGGCGAGCCGCTTGGTCATCGCGTTGCGCTGGCGTGCGAGCACGGTTCGGGCACGGTGCAGGTCTTCGATTTCGTCGGCCATCATGATGTGAGTTTCCCTTCGGCCCGGCACGGTATCCGGCCGGCAGCAAAAAGCCCCGCGACCCTCTCGGCCGCGGGGCTCTCCTTCAGTTCGGCACGATGCCGTTACGGGCAGGAATGCCGCTGGCCGTCGTTGCCGAGGTAGGTCTGCGACCGCACATCGTAGGAGCGGAAGCGCTGGATGCAGTAGCTCACCGATTCCTGCGGCCCCGGCGCCACCTCGGTCTGAACCTCGGTGTATCCCGGATTGTAGCCGTAGCCGTAGCCGTAGCCGGCCGGCGCATAGCCGCCTCCGTAGTAGTTGTCGTCGTAGCCGTATCCGCCGTAGCCGTAACCCAGGCCGCCGCCGATCAGCGCGCCGGTCGCCAGCCCGAGGCCGAGCCCGGCAGCGCCGTATCCGAGGCCGCGACCGTACCCGCCGCGGTAACCGCGCCCATAACCGGCGCCGTAGCCCCGGCCGATCCCGCGGTTGGCGAAGCCCGCGTTGTTGGCGAAGCCGCGGTTTCCGCCGAATGCGCCGCGATTGGCGAAGCCGGCATTGCCGCCGAACGCGCCTCGGTTGGCGAAGCCGCCGCCGATCCCGCGATTGGCGAAGCCACCGCCGCCGATGCCGCGACCCGCGAAGCCGCCACCACCGAAGCCGCGGCCACCACCGAAGCCACGGCCGCCGCCGAACCCGCCGCCGCCGAAGCCGTGACCGCCGCCGATGCCGCCGCCGCGACCGC
>NZ_VRVH01000021.1:0-38704 GCF_008040095.1 Methylobacterium sp. WL6
GCCCCCGAGGGGACGCGGGCCTCACCGGCGCGACCGGGCAGCGCGGCGCGACCGGCGACAGGGGCGAGCGCGGCGAGCCCGGTCCCGTCGGCCCCGCCCTCGACGGCCTGATGCGGCAGGACGTGCTCTGCCGGCGCGACGAGATCCTGATCGGCGCCTATTGCCAAGGCTACGCGGTGCTTCCCTCGGTCACGATCACCGACGGCATCGCCACCGTCGGATGCATGGACCTGCAGTCCAAGCCCGCCAAGAACGCCCGACCGGTCGCGACCTGCCTGAAGAAGCCATGAGCGACCTCCAGTTCTGGCTCTTCCTCGCGGTCGCCATTCCCATCCTGCTCCTGCCGGCTGGGATCGCGGCCTGGAAGGGGCGCAACCTCTGGCCCGTCATCGCCCTGAGCCTCGTGTTCTGGCCGGGCGCGCTGGGTTTGGCCCTGCGGACCAGGCGGCGGTGACGGCGCTGACCGGTACTGCCGTGCATGCCCCCGGCATCGAGCGGACGACGCCGTTGCGCACCATGCGCCGCGATGGTCCGCGGCGCCCTACCGGATGATTTGCCCGCCGGCCGATGCGGACGATGCCGGCGGACCCGGGATCACCGAGCCGCGGTCGCGCTCGCGGATGAAGCCGGCGACCGCCTCCGATTGCAGCGGCACCGAGAGGCGCTCGATGTGCGGGTCGTGCGCGAGCGCCTGCGTCGTCGCCCGCACGTTGGCGTAGGGGTTGCCCTCGGCGCTTTCCAGGAAGAAGGCGCGAGTCGATCGATGACGGCATCGAGTTCACGCATCCGTTCGCAAGACGGCGAGGGTTCGGTGCCGCTCCCGATGTCGCCGATGATGTCGCGGGATCGGACGAAGGGCAGAAGGTCAGGAGCCTTTTGAAGAGTAGAATATAGTTCGCCAGCGGCCCCAGATCGGAGATCGTCTTTCTGGCTCGCCGTCTGCATTAAAAATTCCCTCTCGTTGACTTCGGGCGAGGCCGGGCGGATTTTTCGCAGCCCTTCCCGGTCCCGTCCGACAGGCGTCGGACGCGCGTCCTCGCTCGGGTCGACTGCTTCGGGCGGCTGCACGCGCCATCGCGGCGCGCGGCACCCCGGCCTTCGAACGCCCGAGCGATCAGGAGAGTCCCATGAGCCATCTCCCGCCCGATGCCGTCGAGTTCATCGGCTTCGCGGCTCCTCGCCTGACCTCCGAGATCCATCCGGCGGAGGGTCCGGCGATCGACCGGGACTACCTCGACCGCCTCGCTCAGGCGCACGAGGCCGGCGGCTTCGACCGCATCCTCGTCGCCGCCTACTCGACGGCGCCGGACGCTCTGCTGATCGCGTCCCGGATCGCGGCGGTGACGCGACGGATCGGGCTGATGATCGCCCATCGCACCGGCTTCACCGCGCCGACGGTGGCCGCCCGGCAATTCGCGACGCTCGACCAGCTCACCGGCGGCCGCATCGCCATCCACGCGATCAGCGGCGGCGACGATCGGGACCTGGCACGCGACGGCGATCACCTGAGCAAGGACGAGCGCTACGCCAGGACGCGGGAATTCCTCGACGTCGCGCGCCTGTCCTGGACCGCGGAAACGCCGTTCGACTATGCCGGCAGCTTCTACCAGGTCGAGCAGGGGTTCTCGGAGGTGAAGCCGGTGCGGGCCGACGGCATCCCGGTGTTCTTCGGCGGCGCCTCGCCGGCGGCGCTCGACGTGGCCGGGCGCCATGCCGACACCTACGCCCTCTGGGGCAAGACGCTGGATCAGGTCCGCGACCTCATCGCCCGCGTCCGCGCCGCGGCGGCCCCCTACGGCCGGAATCCGCGCTTCAGCCTGTCGTTCCGGCCGATCCTCGCCGACACGGAGGCGGCGGCCTGGACGCGGGCCGAGGCGATCCTCGCCAGGACCAAGGCTTTGCGCGCGGCCAGGGGCCTCGGCCCCGCGGCGACCCCGCAGAACGAGGGCGCGCGAAGGCTCCTCGCGGCGGCCGCGAGCGGCACCCGCCTGGACAAGCGCCTCTACACGGCGATCGCCGCCGAGACCGGCGCGGCCGGCAATTCCACCGCGCTCGTCGGCGCGCCCGATCAGGTCGCCGAGGCGCTGCTCGACTATCACGACCTCGGCGTGCGCACCTTCCTGATCCGCGGCTTCGATCCGCTGGAGGATGCGATCGGCTACGGTCGCGACCTGCTGCCGGCCTTCCGCGCGCAGCTCGCCAACCGCTCCGCCACCGCGGACGCCGCCTGATGCGCGCGCTTCTGACGGTTCTCGCGCTCCTCGTTGCCCTGGTCCCCGCCCGGGCCGAGGACGTCCTCCGGGTCGGCGACCAGCGCGGCAACGCACGCGCGCTGATGGAGGCCGCCGGCGTCCTCGACGGGCTGCCCTACCGGCTGGCCTGGAGCGAGTTCCCGGCCGCCGCCCCGTTGCTCGAGGCCCTGAACGCCGGCGCGATCGATGCCGGCGGCGTCGGCGACGCGCCCTTCACCTTCGCCGCCGCCGCGGGCGTTCCGGTCAAGGCCTTCCTCGCCTTCCGGAACCGCCAGGACGGGCTCGCGATCCTGGCGGCGGCGGATTCGCCGATCCGCACGGTCGCCGATCTCAAGGGCAGGCGCATCGCGACGAACCGCGGCTCGATCGGGCATCAGGTGGTGCTCGCGGCCCTGGAGGAGGCCGGGCTGCCGGCCGATGCCGTCACCCTGAGCTTCCTGCCGCCGGCCGACGCCAAGATCGCCCTGGCCTCGGGCAGCGTCGACGCCTGGGCGACCTGGGAGCCCTACACTTCCACCGCCGAGCTCGCGGGCCTGGTCCGTGTCGTGCGCGACGGCAACGGCATCACGCCAGGCCTCAGCTTCGCCGTGGCGAGCGACGCCGCGCTGAAGGACAAGCGCGCGCTGCTCGCCGATTTCGGGGAGCGGCTCGCGCGGGCCCGGGCCTGGGCGCTCGCCGACCCCGCCCCCTACGCGAAGGTCTGGTCGAAGCTCATCGGCCTGCCGGAGGCGGTGCCGCTGCGCTGGTTCGGCCGGGCGCAGTACCGCAACGTCCCGATCGACGAGGCCGTGATCGCCGACGAGCAGGCCAACATCGACCTCTACATGCGCGCAGGCCTGATCCCGAAGGCGCGCGCGCCGCGGGCCGAGGCGATCTTCGACACGGGATTCCCGCAACCGGCTGCGTTACGCTGATCGGCCGACGAGCAGGATTCGAGCGATGCACGATCACCACGACGACCCGCACGACCACCCGCACGCCCAGGCCGAGCCGGGTCCGGGCGCCGAGCGCTGGAAGCACGACGGCGTCCGGGTGATCCCCGGCGACAGGCTCGACGCCAACACGGCGCAGACGCCGGGCATGTTCCGGCAGGCGGCGATCAACCATGCCCGCGTCGGCGCGCAGAAGATCTGGGCCGGCACCGTGGCGATCGAGCCCGACGCCAAGACCGGGGTGCACCATCACGGCGCGCTGGAGAGCGTGATCTTCGTGCTGTCGGGGCGCGCCCGGATGCGCTGGGGCGACCGGCTCGAATACGTCGCCGAAGCGGGCCCCGGCGACTTCATCTTCGTGCCGCCCTACGTGCCGCATCAGGAGATCAACGCCTCGCCCGACGAGACGCTGCAATGCGTGCTCGTGCGATCCGACAACGAGGCGGTGGTGGTCAACATCCCGGAGGTCGAGCCGGTGGAGCGGCCCGAGACCGTCCACTGGATCGATCCGATCCACAAGCATCCTTGAGGCCCGGCGCCGCGAGTGCTGAAACGGCGCAGGTCGCGGCGCGTTCTGCAATGCGGGCACCCGAGAGGCCCAGCGCGACATTCACCATCGGCCGGCGGGGCGGGACACCTTGAGACAGGACACGATGCGCCTCGGCGCGTTCTTCTACGCCACCGGCCACCACGTGGCGGGCTGGCGCCACCCGTCGAGCGAGGCCGACGGCGGCCTCAACCTCGAGCGCTATGTCGGCTGGGCGCAGCGGGCCGAGGCGGCGAAGTTCGACCTCGTCTTCCTCGAGGACGGCTCCGGCATCCGCGACTCGAACCTGCGCTCGAGCGAGCGGACCGCGCGCTCGGCGCATTTCGAGCCGGTGACGCTGCTGTCGGCGCTGGCCGCCGTCACCAGCCGGATCGGGCTCGTCGCGACCACCTCGACCAGCTTCAACGAGCCCTACAACGTCGCCCGGCGCTTCGCCTCGCTCGACCACCTCAGCGGCGGCCGGGCCGGCTGGAACCTCGTGACCTCCACGACCGACGCCGAGGCCGCCAATTTCGGCGAGGCCGGCATCGCCCGCCACGGCGACCGCTACGCCCGGGCCGAGGAGTTCGTCGACGTGGTGCTGGGCCTGTGGAACACCTGGGACGACGGCGCCGTCGTCATCGATCGCGCCAGCGGCCAGTTCTCGAAGCCGGACGGCTTCCGCCCGCTGAACCATCGCGGCACGCATTTCGAGGTGCGCGGACCGCTCAACATCGCGCGCACGCCGCAGGGCCAGCCGGTGGTGGTGCAGGCGGGCTCGTCGGGGCCGGGCAAGGATCTGGCGGCCCGCACCGCCGAGGTCGTGTTCACCGCCAACCAGACGCTCGCGGAAGCGGTCGAGTTCGCCGGCGACCTCAAGGCGCGCCTGCCGCGGTTCGGCCGCGAGCCCGGCGACCTCAAGGTCATGCCGGGCCTGTTTCCCGTCGTCGGGCGCAGCGAGGCGGAGGCGCGGGCCAAGTTCGAGGCGCTGCAGGACCTGATCGACCCGGTGGTGGGCCTCGCCCTGCTCGAGCGGATGGTCGGCGGCTTCGACCTCTCCGGGTTCGATCCCGACGGCCCGGTGCCGGAGCTGCCGGAGGCCGAGGGCGCCAAGTCGCGCCAGCAGCTGATGTTCGACCTCGCCCGCCGGGAGGGGCTGACCCTGCGCCAGCTCTACCTGCGGATCGCCGGGGCGCGGGGCCACTCGCAGATCGTCGGCACGCCCATGCAGGTCGCCGACGAGATGGAGGCCCGCTTCCGCGCCGGCGGCGCCGACGGCTTCAACATCATGCCCGCGACCCTGCCCGGCGGCCTCGACGACTTCATCGAGCTGGTCCTGCCGGAGCTGCGCCGGCGCGGCCTCGTCCGGACGGAGTACGAGGGCCGCACGCTGCGCGCGCATCTCGGCACGCGTCCGCCCGCGGGCTTCGGCCCGGCGGCGCCGTCCGGCTCGGGCAGCGGCACGAAGGAGGGACGATGAGCCGGGACCGACGCCTGCATCTCGGGGCGTTCATGCGCCCGCTCGGCATCCATACCGCCTGGTGGCGCTATCCCGGCGGGTACCCGGACGCCAACTTCAACCTCGAGCATCTCGTCCACTTCGCCCACCGGCTGGAGGCGGCGAAGTTCGACGCCTTCTTCATGGCCGACCATCTCGCGGTGATGAACATGCCGCCGGCGGCCTTGCGCCGCTCGGCCACCGTGACCTCGTTCGATCCGCTGACCCTGCTGCCGGCGCTCGCCATGGTCACCGAGCGCATCGGGCTGATCGCCACCGCCTCGACGACCTACAACGAGCCCTACCACGTCGCCCGCAAGTTCGCCTCGCTCGACCACATCTCGAAGGGCCGCGCCGGCTGGAACCTCGTCACCTCGGGCAATCCCGACGAGGCGCACAACTTCGGCCGCGACGCGCATGTCGAGCACGCCACCCGCTACGCCCGCGCCCGCGAGTTCTTCGACGTGGTGACCGGCCTCTGGGACTCGTTCGCCGACGACGCCTTCCGCATGGACCCCGAGAGCGGGCTGTTCTTCGACCCCGACAGGATGCACGTCCTCGATCACCGCGGCGCGTTCCTGAAGGTGAAGGGCCCCCTCAACGTCGCCCGGCCGGTGCAGGGCTGGCCGGTGATCGTGCAGGCCGGCGCCTCCGAAGCCGGACGGCAGATCGCCGCCGAGACCGCCGAGGTGGTGTTCGGGTCGAGCTCCACCCTGGAGGCGGGCCAGTCGTTCTACGCCGACGTCAAGGGCCGCATGCCGGCGCTCGGCCGAGACCCGGACCACCTCAAGATCCTGCCCGGCGCCTTCGTGGTGCTGGGCGGGACCGAGGACGAGGCCAGGGCCAAGAAGGCGCGGCTCGACGACCTCGTCCATCCCGACAGCGGGCTCGCCAACCTCTCGGTGCGCCTCGGCGTCGACGCCTCGGGCTTCGCCCTCGACGCGCCGCTGCCCGAGATCCCCGAGACCAACGCGAGCAAGAGCGGGCAGGCGCAGATCGTCGACTACGCCCGCAGGACCGGCGCAACGGTGCGGGAGCTGGCGCGCAAGGTCGGCGGCTACGGCGGCCTTCAGATGGTCGGGACCGCGGCACAGGTCGCCGACCGGATGGAGGAGTGGCTCGACGGCCGGGCCTGCGACGGCTTCAACGTGATGTTCCCCTTCGTGCCGGAAGGCCTCGACGACGTGGTCGACCGGCTGGTGCCGGAACTGCAGCGCCGCGACCTGTTCCGCCGGGACTACGAGGGGACGACGTTGCGCGACCATCTCGGCCTGCCGCGCCCGGGCAACCGCTTCTTCGCCTGAGGGGGCCCCCGGCAGACGATCCATCCCGGCACGCCCGTGCGTCGGTCCGAGGCGGATCGAAGCGCCGGGCAGCACCGCACGCCCGGATCGCCTCGACAACCCGGACGAAACGCCGTCAGATCGGCGCTCGAGAACCGCGCGGGGTCCCAGGTCGCACGCCAGAAGGAGCGACCGGCGAAGTCCCGTCGGCGATCCGGGAGGAGAGTGCGATGCGTCGGAACGCGCTGCTGTCGGCCCTGGCCGTCGCCACGAGCCTGTCCTGCATCGGCGGGGCCGCCGCCAAGCCGCTCGCCTTCACCGGCATCCGGCTGATCGACGGCCTGTCGGCCGAGCCGGTCGCGGATGCGGTGCTGGTCGTCGACGGCGACCGCATCGTCGCGGCGGGGCCGCGCATGGCGGTCGCGGTGCCGTCCGACGCCGAGATCCGCGAACGGCCCGGGCACACGATTATGCCGGGACTGATCTCCGATCACTCTCACGTCGGCATCGTAAGGGGCGTCGACGTCGGCGCCCGGAACTACACGCGCGAGACCATCCTCGCCCAGCTCGAAGCCTACACCGCCCGGGGCGTCACCACGATCATGGCGCTCGGGCTCAACGGCGCGATCATGCCCGAGATCCGTGCCGAGGCGCATGCGGGTCTCATCCCCGGCGCCGACCTGTTCGGCGTCGACCGCGGCATCGGGGTGCCCGACGGCGGCCCGCCGCAGGCGATGGTGCGCGTCAGCCCGGATCAGCTCTTCCGCCCGGCGAACGCCGACGAGGGCCGCGACGCGGTCCGCGCGATGAAGGCGCGCGGCACCGACATGGTGAAGCTCTGGCTCGACGATTTCGGCGGCTCCGTGCCGGCCAAGATGCAGCCTTCCGTCTACGCGGCGGTGATCGACGAGGCCCATCGCCTCGGCCTGCGGGTCGCGGCCCACGTCCACGATCTCGAGGACGCGCGGGCCGTGGTCCGGGCCGGGGTCGACGTGCTGGCGCACGGCGTCCGCGACAAGCCGGTCGACCCGGACTTCGTCGCGCTGCTGAAGGCGCACGACACCTGGTACATCCCGACCCTGGCCCTCGACGAGGCGACCTTCGCCTACGCCGACGCGCCGGCCTGGGCGCAAACGCCCTTCGTCCGGACGGCGCTCGCGCCCGATCTCAAGGCGCGGTTCGACGACCCCGCCTGGCAGCGCGACACCCGCGCGAGCGCCAAGGCGCAGGCCGCGCGCGCCTCGCTGGCCACGAACCTCGCGAACCTCAAGGCGCTCCAGACCGCCGGCGTCCGGATCGGGTTCGGGACCGACAGCGGCGCCGCCCCCGAGCGCGTCCCCGGCGTGGCCGAGCACCGCGAGCTGGCGCTGATGGTGCAGGCCGGGTTCACGCCGATGGAAGCGCTGACCATCGCGACGGCGCGGGCCGCCGACCTCCTCGGCCTCGCCGACCGCGGCCGCCTGGAAGCGGGTCGCCGCGCCGACTTCGTCGTGCTCGCCGCCGATCCGTCCGAGGACATCGCCGCCAGCACCCGGATCGTCGAGGTTTGGCAGCGCGGGCGGCCGCAGGCGGTCGCCCCGTCCGCCGCGCCCTGACGGCGCGTCGCAGCGTCGGCATTCTCAGGCGGAGCCTGCGATGCTGCCCCGGCACGCCGGCCGAGGCCGAGTTCTCGCAGGACAGGGCGGAACCCCGCGTTCGCCGAGGCGGCGACGCGCCGCAGGGGCTCACGCGCCTGTGACGCGGCGGCTTGGCAACAATCGGGGGCGAGGGTGATTGGGCAGGGGCGCCACGGTCCCGGGCGCCCCTTTCATCCCCATACCGACGAGAGATTTATGACGCCTCAATTCTGGCTGTGGCTGGGCTTTGCAGGAATGGCGGCAGGCGCCGCCGTGATCCTGTTCATCGCGAAGCGGCGCACGCCCGCCGAAGAAGCCGACGGGATCATCCACGGAATCGTGCCGATCATCGCGGCCTGCTCCTACTTCGCCATGGCGACGGGCCAGGGCAGCATCACCCTTCCGGCCGGTCCCGATGCGGCGGAGGCTGCGCGGCAGTTCTACTTCGCACGCTACATCGACTGGACCTTCACCACGCCGCTCCTGCTCGTCGGGCTCTCGCGCACCGCGATGCATTCCGGCATGCGCCGGCCGGCCGTCGTCTGGGGGCTGATCGGCTCCGACCTGCTCATGATCGTGACGGCCCTGGCCTTCGGCCTGTCCGACGTCGCCGCCGTGAAGTGGACGTGGTTCGCCATCTCCTGCGGCGCGTTCCTGGCCGTGTTCTACGGGATCTTCGTGCAGCTGCGCGAGGAGAACGCCGGCGAGCGGGCCGACGTGCGCAAGGCCTTCCTGCGCAATGCCGTGTTCCTCACCGGGGTGTGGTGCGCCTACCCGGTGGTGCTGCTCGTCGGCCAGGACGGCCTCGGCATCCTGTCGCCGAGCCTCGCGCTGGCGGTGATCGCGATCCTCGATCTCACCGCCAAGGTCGTCTACGGCATCATGGCGACGCTGGAGACGACCCGCGCCGTCGACCGCGACCTGGCGGAGGGGCGGACGGCCACGACGCCGCTGCGCCGGGCGGCCTGATGCTCCTGGCGGCTCGATCGTCCCTCTCCCGCCTCGCGGGGCCCGACGGCGCGAGCCGCCACCGCATCCATGCGGGGGTGACCGGCCTGCCGCAACTCGCCGCCGCGCTCGTCGCGCTCGGGCTGGTCGCCTCCGCGTTCCTCCCGCGCGAAGCCTCCTGGCTCGTCGCCCTGACGGTCGTCATCGTCCTCGGCATTCCGCACGGTGCGCTCGACGGCGCGGTGGCGGCCCCGCTGCTGCGCCCGCGCTACGGCCGAGCGTGGTTCGGGGTCTTCGCCGTTCCCTATCTCGGCCTCTCGGCCCTCGTCCTCCTGGCCTGGCAGATCGCCCCGCTGGCGACGCTTGCGGGCTTCCTCGGGTTGTCGGTCCTGCATTTCGGCGAGGAGGATTCGGGCCCGGGCCGACCGTTCGAGGCGCTCGTGCGCGGTGGCCTCCCGATCGCCCTGCCGGCGCTCCTGCATCCGCCCGAGACGGCGGAGATCTTCTCGGCGGTCGCACGGGTGCCGATGCCGTCGCTTCCCGCTTGGTGGACGGCCGCCGCCTGGCTCTGGCTCGCCCTCGCGGCGGCCTGGCTCCTCGGCCGTCGCGTGCGGCCGGCGGTGCAGGCCGAGATATCCGTCCTGGCCGCCGCCTTCTGGCTGCTGCCGCCGCTCACCGCGTTCACCCTGTACTTCGTCGTCCTCCATGGCCCCCGGCACATGCGGGCGCTGGTGCGGGACCCGGCGAAGGCGCCCGGCGTTGACACGATGCCGCGCGCTGTCCGCGCCGCGCTGCCGGTCTTCGCGTTGACGCTGCTGCTCGGCGCGGGGCTGTGGCCGCTCTACGCCGCCGGCGCCGCGGATGCGCCGGCCAACCTCCTGACCCTGACGCTCCAGATGCTGTCCGCCCTGACCGTGCCGCACGTCCTCCTCGACCGCATTGCGAGCCGGTCGCAAGGCTGATCCCGGAGCCGTCGACACGCGGATCGCGCGGCGATCTGATCGGATCCGGCTCGGGGCTCGCCCGAGGGACCTCGGCATCGATCACCTACGGCATCGATCCTCTCGCGCCGGCCACTGTAGGCGAGCGCGGCGACGCGCAGCGATCATCACCGCGATCGCCCAGTGTCGGACAGCTCCGAACGCACGCGCGACTTCGCGGCAAGTGCATTCGACCGATGTCTTGAAGTCGCCATCGGCGGACGATCAGAGCCGCCGAGTGACTTTTGCCACACTCCCGACGCAAAAGCCGAGCTTGCAAGTCCCGTCGGCTGTCACCGGTCTTGGCTTGGCAGTACATTGGCGCAGCGTCGGTCGGAGCGTGCTTCGATCGGGCCGCAGGACATGGGACGCTCGGGATCATGATCATGGATGGTGGGCGTGCCGATGCCGGCGCGATGGACCGGACCGCTCGGCTTCGGACGGCGCTTCTGAGCCGCAGGTCGTTCCTGGCCGGCTCGGCGGTCGGCCTCGGCGCCCTCGGCCTCGGCAGCTGCGCGACCACCGACGGCATCCTGCTGGCCGAGGCAGCCAAGACCTACGGGCCGATGCCGGACGAGAAGTTCCCGATCCCAGCGGTCGACATCAGCAAGGTCGACCCGAAATACTATCGCCGGACGGTACGCTACGAGACCAAGGAAGCGCCCGGCACGATCGTCGTCGATCCCGCCAACTACTACGTCTACCGCATCGAGGGCGACGGAGCCGCGACCCGCTACGGCGCCAATGTCGGGCGCGACGGGTTCCTCTGGCACGGCGACGCCTATGTCGGCCGCAAGTCGGAGTGGGCGACCTGGACGCCACCCAAGGAGATGATCCGGCGCCAGCCGGAGGCGGCCCAATACGCCCGCGGCATGCCGGGCGGCCTCGACAACCCGCTGGGCGCCCGCACCCTGCATCTCTACCAGAACGGCGCCTACACGCTCTACACGATCTACGCCTCGAGCGAGCCCGACACGATCGGCACCGGCATCACGAGCGGCTGCGTCGGCCTGCTCAGCCAGGACATGATCCACCTCTACGCCCGGACGCCGGTGAAGACCAAGGTGGTCGTCCTTCCGGCGTAGCCGAACGTTCGACCCTGCCCGGGAGGCCGAGCCGGCGCGCGGTCTCGCGGCGGCGGTCTGCGCCGCGCCAGGAAGGCGGGAAGACAGGCGGAAGGGGTGTCTGAGACACCCTGCGCCAGGACGCGTCACCGGGATATCGGCCGCCGGCACTGGAGGTGTTCGTGCCGGCCATCACCGCTTGGCCGGCTACGCTCGGTCGTTGTCGCGCCCGGCACCCGGTCCTCGTCACGAGCTCGCCTGGGGCGAACCA
Source organism: Methylobacterium sp. WL6 (assembly GCF_008040095.1). Taxonomy (NCBI): domain Bacteria; kingdom Pseudomonadati; phylum Pseudomonadota; class Alphaproteobacteria; order Hyphomicrobiales; family Methylobacteriaceae; genus Methylobacterium; species Methylobacterium sp. WL6. The sequence goes on from NZ_VRVH01000021.1 coordinate 11,371, forward strand.
GCGCCCATGCAGCGGGACGACCGGCTCGTATCGGGATTCCTCGGCGCACGACCCTTCGCGGTTCAGGCGAGATGGCGCCCTTCCGCCAAGCCGAACTGGAGATAATGGTGCAGCGGATCCATGCCGGCCGCCGCCACGTCCGGGTTGGCGGCCAGGTATGCGGCCGTGTGGAACGCCACGCTCGGGTCTCGGCCCTGGAACCATCCCGACTGCTCGTAGTGCAACAGCGGGTTGGTGCCGGATGCCGCCACGTCCGGGTTGGCGGCAAGGTAGCCGGTCGTCGAGAAGTAGGCGTCCGGGTCGCGGCCCTCCCGGGCGCCGTATGTGAGGTAGTGCGTGAAGGCAAACGAATCGGCGGTCGCGGTCTGCGTACGGGCGGCGGTGGCCACATCCGCGTTCGTGGCGAGGTAATAGGTCGCGTCGAAGTCGCCGTAGAGGTGGTGGCCGCCGCCTTGGGCGATCGTCAGCCCGGGAAACGCGGCGCGGCCCTCCGCCTGGCCGTAGCCGAGGTAGTGCGCCAGCGGGTCGACCTTCGCGGCAGCGACGTCCGGGTTCGCCGCGAGGTAGGCCTCGCCCGAGAAGCCCGGGCCGAGGCTGCGGCCCTCGCGCCAACCGAACATGTCGTAATGGGTCAGCGGGTTGACGCCAGCGGCAGCGACGTCGGGGTTGGCGGCAAGGTAGGCCGCGGTCGAGAAGAATGCGTTCGGATCGCGGCCCTCGTGCCAGCCGTACTGTGCGTAGTGCTGTTCGGGATCGACGTGGGCGCGCCAGACGTCGAGGTTGTGCGCGTCGTAGTAGAGGTCGTCGACGAGAGCCGATCCATGAGCCTCGTCTATCGTGCCGTCGGTGAAATGAAGGTGGCCGATGCCGGTGACATCGTGAACCATGCCATCCGGTCCCGTCAGCAGGGCATCACCATTGCGATAACCGACATTTGCCTGCGTGAACGCGAAAGCGAAGGTCGCGTCGGACGCTGGCGCAGGCGCGGCGGCGGTAACAGTAAGGGTGCTCGAGGCTGCGCCGCCATGACCATCACCTGCGATATACGTAAAGGACTCGGCACCTGCAGCCTGAGATAGGTAGCTGTAATGACCGTCCGATCCGATCGTGAGGATACCATGCTGGCTTGCGATCGTGACTTCACCTGTGTTCGCAACGTCATAAGTCGTTCCGGCGTTCGTACGCACGGTCGTGACATGCAAAGCATTGCCGCCTAAACTGATGTCGTTGGCGAGCAGGTTCCCTGTCGCGATGGTGTGCGCGCTGAGCGTAAGGGCGTCAGCCTTCGCAATCGGCGTGCTGGCCACGGTGAAGTCGAACGAGACCGGCACCGCGGCGTTGCCGGCACGATCGGTCGCGGATGCCGTGACCGTGTGCGCACCGAGGCCGAAGGTCTGGCCGGACACGACGACGGCTTGGCCTTCCTTGAACACCACCGGATCGGCTCCATCGACGGCATCGGTGGACGCGGCCGTGAAGACGACCGGCGCACCGGCCGTGGAGGTCGCCTCGACCTGGGCGGACGGCCGCGCGCTGAGGGTCAGGTTGGGGCGCGTGGTGTCGGCCACGGTGAAGTCGAACGCGATCGGCACCGCGGCGTTGCCGGCACGATCGGTCGCGGACGCGACGACCGTGTGCGCACCGAGGCCGAAGGTCTGGCCGGACACGACGACGGCTTGGCCTTCCTTGAACACCACCGGATCGGCTCCGTCGACCGCATCGGTGGACGTGGCCGCGAAGACGACCGGCGCACCGGCCGCGGATGTCGCCTCGACCTGAGCGGGCGGTTGCACGCCGAGCGTCAGGTTGGGGCGCGCGGTGTCGGCCACGGTAAAGTCGAACGAGACCGGCACCGCGGCGTTGCCGGCACGATCGGTCGCGGATGCCGTGACCGTGTGCGCACCGAGGCCGAAGGTCTGGCCGGACACGACGACGGCTTGGCCCTCCCTGAACACCACCGGTTCGGCTCCATCGACGGCATCGGTGGACGTGGCCGCGAAGACGACCGGCGCACCGGCCGCGGATGTCGCCTCGACCTGAGCGGGCGGTTGCACGCCGAGCGTCAGGTTGGGGCGCGTGGTGTCGGCCACGGTGAAGTCGAACGCGATCGGCACCGCGGCGTTGCCGGCACGATCGGTCGCGGACGCGACGACCGTGTGCGCACCGAGGCCGAAGGTCTGGCCGGACACGACGACGGCTTGGCCTTCCTTGAACACCACCGGATCGGCTCCGTCGACCGCATCGGTGGACGTGGCCGCGAAGACGACCGGCGCACCGGCCGCGGATGTCGCCTCGACCTGAGCGGGCGGCCGCGCGCCGAGGGTCAGGATTGGGGATGTGAAATCGGAGACGACAGAGAGGCCACGGGCGTCGACCCAAGCGGGCATGTTTTGGTCGTCGTAGACGGCCGCACCGATGCCTGGAAGATTCGTCAGAGCGATACGATCGCCACCCCAGCCATAAAACAGCTTTTCTCCAGCCACCACCTCATGATCGAAGGTCAATAAAAGCTTGTTGTTCCCCAATAGATCCGCCCGAACCGCAACCGCATCGGGGGAAGCATCGGTGTAATCGGCGCGCAGGCTCCAGCCTGCACCGAGGCGCGCGCTGGAACTCAGCGGAAGCAAACCGGATGCAGCGTCGAATTGGAACGTCAGCACGAGTTGCCGAGAATGTCCGTAAACGGCATTCGCAAAAACAACCTGTGGCCCGGCATCGTCAATGTTTCCACCGGCCAGGGCGAGCGGCGAGCCCGACAGCGCAGACGCTCGAAATTCTTCGGCGACGCCGAGCGCGATGCGATGAGCCCACTGTGCACTATCAGCCTGATTGCCGTGAAGGCTTCCAGGCAATACAGGCTTTGTCACATCCAGATTGACGTCCATATCGACGTTGCTGGATTGACTTACCGCAAACGCCGCATTGAATTTCGAGTCTTCGGTGAGCCGTGTTTGGCCGACGCGGATATCCTGGTTCTTTATAGCTCCTTGAAAAGGGATCGCGTTGACGAAGAGATAGGGCGTCGTACCCGCATCCTGCCCGAGCGTGGCGCGGAGGGGACCCGCTTCGTAACGGACAGCACTTTCCCACAGGTCGGTCGTAAGACCTGAATTCAGGCTGTCATTCTCGTTATGCAACCAGACTATTGCGGTGGGATTGGCGCGGTCTGCAGCGCTCAACTTTCCGAGAGCGCTCAGCAGCCCGAGCTCCTGGACGTTGGCAGTCCACCCTTTCGTATAATCCCCGCCGTTCGCCGTCAGCCAGTTGGTCGTTAGACCGGTCCCGCCCCATTCCGTGTTGGATCCATCGGAGTTGTTCCAATCCCCGACGATATTGACCTTGTGACCAACGCCGTCAAATCCTAGCAGATGTTCGATGTCCTCTTTGATAACCGGCATCAGACCATTTGTTGTGATATAGCGCGCGTTAGATTGCCCCCGTATGACAACGTTGATAGTCGACGATGCAGGCACATCGCCGGTCTTGGCCACATCGGCATCGGGAACAAAACCCTTGTTCAACCCATCCGTGGTCATGCTCGTTGTGAGAGGTCGAGGAGAAGAACTCTTGAGCCCATCCGGCGATGCGACGACGACAGTGTATGAACCGGCGGTTACGCTGCCAAAACTATAATGGCCGCTCGAGTCCGAAGTCGTGGTGAGCAAAGCGTGGCCGCTCGAGTCGAAAAGCGCCACGCTTGCTTGGCGAATTCCCGTCTCTCCGGCGCTCAGAAGCCCGTCGCCATTGCTGTCGCTGTAGATAGTTCCGCCGATGATGATATGGTCCGGGCTTCCCGAAAGTGCTAGATTTCTCGACCCCGTATTGGCACCTGCAGCCAAGACAATGGACTGCGAGGAGAACGCATTCGTCGCGGTGCCGTCAGTCGGCGCCACGGAGTATGAGTAGGTTCCCGGTTTCAGGCCCGCAAAGCTGAAAACGCCATCGAGCGTCGCGTTGCTATAGTCGTGATGACTGCTCGTTGTCGTGTCGACCACGGATCCATTGCTATCACGCAGAGTAACGACAGCACCGCTGAGCGACGCCTCCCCCGCGTCATATTTCCCATTTCCATTTGCATCGACGAAAACGACGCCGCGGAAAGCCGCGGTGGAGTTCATGCCTTCGTTGAAGATGGTCGTCGCATTCTGATATGCGGATATATTATCAACTGACGTATATCCTGTTCGCAACTCAAAATCACCGACAGTTCCCCTGAGGAACGGCCCAGATGTCACCTGAGCGATCAAAGGTTTGAACTGGAGGCTGTAAATCCCATCGTCGAGACCGTCGAAGACGTAAGCTCCGCTCGCCGACGTCGTTTGCGTGGCGATCCGATTCCCGGTGCTGTCGAGGAGATCAACGACAAGGCCTGAGACGGCAGCTTCGCCTGTATCCTTGATGCCGTTGGCGTTCGGGTCGGCAAAAGCGATCCCAGAGATCTTTGCGCTTGCGGTCATCGGTCCCTACGTATTTTTTCTTAGAATTTCACGGCGTCGTCGAATCGCCGCTCCGGAAAGGGATAAATGCACATTGCAATATCGTGCAAGACCCGAAGGTGACATAATCGGGCCCCTTGCGAGTGGTCCGCCCTGAAGCATGATGATCGCGCCGGCGCAGGATGAAACCGATGGCGTGTCTGGTCCCGGCATTCGGTGGAGCGGGTTCGACCTGAAGGGGCCGGGCTCGGCGGGCCACGCTCGCAGATGGCCTCTCAGGGCGTGAGGCCGCGCAGGGCCATGGCGCGGCGGCCAAGGTCGTCGGCGCTCTGACGAAGTCGGGCGGGTGAGACCGCATCACCGGATCGAAGGCGCTTCGCGACCAGGCGCAAGTCGATGCCGAGCGGGCGCAGGCCATGCTCGAAAGCTCCGGCAATCGGGCGGTGACGCCTGCCACCGCGCGCCGGTTCGCCAACGTTGGCACGGCAGCGTATCCGCCTCGGCGGCGGCTATCGGCGGGATCACCTGCGCGCCTTCGCCCAGCGGGTCGAGGTCGAAGAGGCCGAAGTCCGCATCATGGGATCGAAGGGAGAGCCGCTTCGCACGCTCACCGCCGTTTCTAGCGGGAAATCGGCGTGCCCAGCTTGGGACTGAAGTGGCGGAAGGGGTGTCCGATACCGGACTTTAATTTTTTTGTTGGGTTTTTTCGATTTTATCGGGCGTGCCCAAGCATTTGCCCAAGCGGAGTGGTCACGCTTTTGTTCGAGGGGTGATTAATTGGAGGTTAGGAGTGGAGATAGGTGGAACTGTAACGCCAGGGTTATGACCCAGCAAATTCTCAACCCGATAGAACAGCTAAGCCATTGTCAGGGCATGCGCTTCAGCTTCACGCGCACACCGAATGGACACGATCCTGCGTACAATGCCAAGGGCGGCTGGAAGCGCTCAGCGATGAACTCTCGCGCGTCGCGTTTCACTGCATGTGGATCGGCGTCGAAACATGACCTTGGCCGATCCGTGCCTAATTTTATGACGCAGTGCGAAAATCCGAGTTTCCAGTGAGGTCACGATCGGCGCCGGGCGTGAGCCCATCTCTCGAAGTATTTTGGCCACCATCGCGGTGATTTAACAGAGTTGAAGGAGGGGCATGCTTCGAAGCCGATCCTAAATTGGCGATCCGCGAGTTCAAATTCCGCCGATCGGATCGTTGGGGGGCGACGCGCACCCTCATCGCGCACACGCACCGAGGCTGGCCGCCGGCGTTGGCGTGCTCTCGGCTGCGAATTCCGAGCCCAGGGATGCCAGCTCGGAACGGAGTTCATCGGCCCGCCGTCGATGATGCTGTGCGACTTGGCGTATGGCATCCGCCGCGCTGTCGGTATCCAGATCGTCGGCGAGCGCCGCTTGCTGATCCGCCATAGCCTCGAGTTCCGCTATGCTGAAGGCTATCTGCCTCACCAGTCCGAGCATGATGTCACGCCCCGCATTGCACAGAAGATAGGGTGCGATGCAACATGCAACTATCAGTCCAAGTCTGTAAATAGATCACGATCGATTGCTCCACGACAAAGGTGCGGCCAGTATGTGGACGCATAGGACACCGTCCAAAGGGGCCGCTCGGCAAGCATCGACGCAAACGGATTCTCGTCGCGGATCGGGTTGCCCACGCGTCGCACACGATCACGGTCGATCGTCGCCGTTTGAGCGGACGTCATCGCATCACCGTAGTACTGGTTGCGGACCAGCGCAGAGCGCTCCACGCTGTTCGGAGGGAGGCGCGAACGATCGTCGGTGCAGCGCGAGGTGGGTGCATTGCGCTGCACAGAGCGGGATAGAGAAGGCTCGGCAAGACGTGATGTCTGCTCTTCGTCCGCCCCGGCGGGAATTCATCGCCAGATCAGGGTAAGCGCGGGGGCGGTGACGGCAGCTCCGGCGGGGCTGGTCCGGCATGCGGATCCGGTGCACGGCCCGGAGATGGGAACGACGCTCGCCTGTTCGCTTGAAGGATTTTTCCGACGGCGATGCCCAACGGAACGGACATCAGCAACCAACTGCGAAGGAATCGAAGAAGCCGGAGCATGGGCATGGTTCCGTACTGCCAAGGTGTGCGATGGACGATCGATCCGGTCGTCCTCCCGGAATCGTGGTGACACCGGACGAGCGATGATGGCGACCCTGCGGGCCGCCCAACGGGGGATACCCGCACGGTGCGCAGCCATGGCACAAATCGCAGCGGGGCTGAGCGTTCGACCGCCGAAGGGTCGGGAAACGCGCTCACGCACGCCGCCCCTATCGAGGCATCTCGTCCTTCACCATCCTCCCGGGGGCCAACGCGAGGGCGAAGGCGGCCGTGACTCCGACCCAGCATCCGGCGATCTTCACCGCGACGTCTTCGAAACGGCCGTGGCGCGTCGCCTCGACCATCTGGAGCGCCTCCATGGCGCCGGCGACGACCGATAGGATCACGAGAATTTGCCAGCGGCGATGGGGATATCCGAAGGCGAACAGGAAGCTGACCGCGGCGTAGGCCCCGAAGCGTTCGAGGGCCGCCGGGGCGTCGGTTACGGGGCGAAGGCCGATCGGCGCGAGGGTCGCGACGATCACGCCCACCAGGAGTGACCATCCGAGGATGCGCGAAGCTGTGGTCATGGGAGGAAATCCGGTCGCTTTGGCGGAACGGCAGCGGAAACGGCGCTCGGCCCTTTAATTGGCCGCCGGATCCACGGAGACACCGAGCGGCGGCGTCGCTGCGTGCGTTGCGACGGGGCCCTGCCGCTCGAACGCCAGAGCCCTGCGTTCGACCGCCCTGACGCTGATCGACGGTCGACGTCCTGCGCCGGGTTCCCAATGCCTTCGGCCATGACGGTGCGCTGGCGAAACGCTGGAAGCCCGGCGGAAAACCTGATCGATAAGCGAGCTCGGATGCACTGAATGCGTTCGCCGGTTATCCCGACCCGGCCAAGAGGACCACATCCTCCTTCCCGGGGATGTCGAAGGCGGGCGGACCTGGCGGGCGGACCGTCCGAGGGCCCTGCGCAGGGAAGCTCGCTCGGTGTGCTGCTTGCCCCGAGAAAGAGGGTCCGACCCGGCCCGCAAGGGGGCCGGACCGCGCGTGTGGGTCCTTTGCGCGGCACTCAAAGCTTGAATGGCGTGTGCGCGCGGATCGTCGATCGGTGCCGAAACTGGTCGGGGGCGACCGCCACCAGGACCAGCACGGCATAGAACGTGAGCGGGATGAAGGCGACAAGACCGCCGATCATGGGCTCGGTGATTCCGTAGACGAGATAGAAGATGAGCATGGCGAGGAGGATGTGCGCCCGGTCGCCTGCGCTGCGTCGCAGGGTCGAGACCAGGGCTGTGCCGAACATCAGGAAACCGACGGCCCCGTCGGCGAAGAGGACGTTCAGGTACAGGTCGTGCGCGTGGGCGGCCGCCTTGAACAGCAGCGGATGAACGGGAAGGATGAATTTCGCCGAGCCGCCTCCGTAGCCGAACAGCGGTTGTTCGGTCCATAGATCGAGAACCACCGCCCAGATCCGGCTTCGTCCGGTGCCGCTCGTGATCTCGTCCGCCGATCCCGATCGTGCGACGCTGGAGAGGATCTGGTCGCTGAAACCGGTCATGACCAGCAAGAAGAAGCCGCCGATGATCGCAGCGACGGTCAGCTTCAGACCGACGTTTCCGCGCGAGAGATAAACGTAGAACAGTCCGATCGCCACGGCGATCAGAGACATGCGGTTGTTGCTGGCCAGCAGGCAGAACGCCATCGGCGCCACGAGGACGAAGAACATCGGCCGGCGGAACGAGATCTTCGACGCGAGCACCATCAGGAGGATGCCGATGCCGGCCGACGCGCCGGCCGAATTGGCCGTTCCGAAGACCCCTTGCAGGCGCCCCGTCGGCTCGAACGCGCCGTTCGTCCAGTCGCTCATTCGACCGAGTTGCGGGTCCAAGACGTATGCGGCGATGGAAAGGCAGCACAGCAGGAAGCAAGCGACGATCAGGGCGTCGACCAAGCGTTGCGGACCCGCGATGCGGACGAAGGCGTAGAGGAACAAGAACGCCACGAGGTTCGAGAGGGTTTCGACCATCGACATGGCGGGTTGAACCGCATGGACGCTGTTCAAGACGGTGAAGCCGAGGAACACGGTCCACGGCACGACTTCTGCGGTGACCAACGGAAGGCGGCGCACGAACAAGGCCGACAGGGTCAACGCGCCCATCAATCCCAGGCAACCGAGCTTGATCAGAATCTGGAAGTCGATGGACTTGTCGTCGATCTCCCGGGTGCGCAGGGTCGCCGATTGCAGGACGACGATCAGGATCCCCGCGGCGAACGCGTAGCGCCAGTCCCACACCAGCGTACGCACCCCGGCAAACAGCAGGAGCGGCAACATTCCGGCCGCAACCAGCAAGCCGAGGGGGACTGGGTCCTTGTCGCTCCATGCGAAGACGAGCGTTGCGACGACGGCGGCGACGCAAAACGCGAGAGCGACGGTCGCCGCCGCACTGGCGAAGCGATTGGCGTATGTCGGTGCGGCATCCATTACGCAGATATCGCCGTCATCGGAGTGTTTTCCGTTGGTCCGGGACTTACGTATCCGGCCAGACTTTCGTCGAAGACCGACCATGCGGCCGCGATCGACTTGGTCCCCTCCCACCTGGGCTGCATCGGTCCGGCCTCACGTCGTCTTGAGGTCGCCGCGGACCTTGGCGGCCGCAAGGCGGGACAGGAAGACGACGTTGCCGATAAGGTAGCGGCGGGCCAGGCGGCGCGGTTCGAGACAGAGGCGGTAGACCCATTCGAGGCGTGCGCTGCGGATCCACGCCGGTGCCCGCGGCACCGCCTCCGCGAAGAAGTCGAACCACGCGCCGACCGCTATCCCGCAGGGGCAGACCTCGGGAACATGCGCGGCGATCCAGCTTTCCTGGCGAGGGTTGCCCATTCCAACCAAGATGAGATCGGCCCGTGCCGACGCGATGGTTGCGAGGATCGAAGGCTCGTCGGATTCTCTAAGATACCCGTGATGCCGTCCGACGACGGTGTGCCGGGGCCAACGCTGTCCCATTTTCTCAGCGGTCCGCTCGATGACGTCGCCGCGCGCTCCGAGAAGGAAGATCCGCAGGTCGTGATCCGTGCTGTCGAGATAGGACGTCACGAAGTCGGTGCCGTTCAAGTTCTCCTCAAACACCGTCCCATGCAGGACGCGGCGTGCGATATCGACCCCGACGCCGTCGTTGAGAACCAGGAAGTCGCCGAGGCGCTCACGCATGGTGGGGCGTCGGGAACATTCGTTGGACAGGTTGGCGTTCAGGAAAGCCACCCGTGTCGTCGAACGATGCATCACGCGATTGTCGATATGGGCGACGACATCGCGCACCTTTCCGGATTGGACGCGAACGCCGAGGATGTCCGTCACGGTCAGCATTGGGGTGATCCTGCGGTGAGAAATTGCGGAGCGTCGACGATCACGCTCCGACTCGGCGGAGGGAAAAATCGCCGCGGCCGGTCACGAAGATGCGCAGCAGTCCAAGGGCGAGGCCGATGAACAAGGCGATCGCGAGGACCACCGCACTCCTAGGAGCGCTCTTCGATTGCGGCGGGTAGGCCGCGCTCGCGACTTGAGCGTCCGGGAGCGACAGGAACTGCTGCTGCCAGGTCTCGGCGTACCGCTCGAGGAACTTGTCGTGAAGAACGCGATAGGCCTGCGCGGAACTCTCAAACTTCTTCAGCGTCACGCGCGCCGAAGCCGAGTTCTCGCCTTCGAGCGAGCCGGAGAACTTCAACTCCTCCACGGCCCGCTCGGCGAGCTGTGCCTTCGCTTGCAACTCGTCGGTGCGGGCCTGCAGCAGCTTGCTGGAGCGCCGCGCCATCTCCTCACGCAACTCCATCTGGTCGGCAATGAAGGCTGCGGCGTAGGCATTCGCAACGCGCGCGGCCTGGGCCGGATCGGGCATCGTTGCCGCCACCTCGACCGCATAGGTAAGGCCAATCCGGCGGACCGAGGTCAGTTTCTGCAGGGTACGCGCCGCGGCGGTGATCTCATCGTCCGGCTGCTTGGCAACGGGGTGCTTCCAGAAGGCGATGGTCCCGGTGATGGCACCCACGGCACGGGACACGGGCCCGTCCCGCAGCGCAGGATCGCCGACGAGCTTCTCGCTCTCGACCACCCGGCGCAGGATCCGCTCCGATTTCAGGAGTTCGACCTGACTTTCGATATTGGCGGATTCGACGTTCGCATCGATCGCCGGCGGCACGTTCGATCGCATAGCAGCGCTGTTCTTTGTATCGATCAGGATCAAGCCCGTCGACGTGAACTGCGGCGTCGCCAAGACTAGGTAAGCAATCGCGATCAGCACGGTCGCCGCTGCCGGCAACACAAGCGAGCGCCAGTTCCGCCGAATGTTTACCAGTGCCGCTAGAAAATCCGGGCCCTCCGGCTGAGGGCGCGCTGGAGCCGGGTCGGGGCCGAAGGTTCGGACCACGGCATCCTGCCGGGAATAGTAACCCATCGTCATCTACTCCCTGGCATAACGTCAAATGCCCTTCCAAACGGTCGAGGACCGACGCTCATCGATCCGCAGTCCCGTGATCGCACGGTGATCCTGCACTCCGCCAGTCGACCGACAGCCGTCCTGCAACGAGGTCGTTCACTATGCTGAAAGGTAAACATGATGAGTAAGGATATAACCTGAGCGACTCCGGTATTACGGCGACAACTTAGGCTATCGCGGCTTATGTTGCAGCGCACGCAAAAAATTTGTGCATCAAAAAAGATATTTCGACACTGGCCGTCTCGGATGGCGCAAACGGCGCCACTCACGGTTTCGTGATGACGCCCAACTTCAATCACCGATACAAATCAAAGAATTATATCTCTAAATCGCCCTGTCTCATCGTCTGCTTACACCAATGCTCACCGCTTGAGTTTGCACTGTGGTGGTGTCTACACCCAGTTCGGACGATCTGAAGTACCCTTCGGACGGGGATCAGGCACGACCGATCGTCGCTCTACGATTTCGTGGCGTACTCGGGCGCACAATTGGTGCGGTGCGAAGGCGATCCCTACGAATGCGGCCCGCTGGACAGATGGCTCGCTGCGTCTCGTAGGGCACGCAGAAACCAAAATCATTACAGATGAGATCAATCCTTGAAGAAATATATTTCTCGCAGAGGTCCTTGTAAGCGCCCAACGCTCAGATCTCTTTCCTAGCGGCGAGACCGTTCCCCTTTTTTTTGGTTAAAATTTCATCAACAGAAGCTAAGTGCAGCCATCTTTACTAGCGGAGCCTCCTTGACGAGCGTTCATAAACTCGCAGTTTAAGGGCGTTAACAAATTTTTAAGTGGGTTCGCCAATGGTCGATCGTGCGTTTACAAGTCAGACGTCACGTGAGTCGACGGTGACGAGCCGGCGCGCTGTCCTCACCGTCGTTCGGCCGCTCGGCTTTCCCTCATCGGTCCGTTCGACCGATCCAACGGCTCCGGCCATCCGCACGGGCGAACCGAGCGGCTATCTACTTTCTCGCCGCAAGCGCTTGCTCGACGTGTCGCTGGCGGGTGCCTTGCTGCTGGGGTTGCTTCCGCTACTATTGATGGTCGCCTTGATCATCCGTGCGACCTCGAAGGGGCCAATCCTGTTTCGCCAGACCCGGTGCGGTGCGGGAGGGAAGCCGTTCGTCATCTATAAGTTTCGCTCGATGAAGGCGGTCGAAGCGTCGGACACCCTCGTGGTCCAGGCGACCCGCGACGACGCACGTATCACCACGATCGGGCGCTTCATCCGTCGCACCAGTATCGATGAGCTGCCGCAGCTCGTGAATGTCCTCCAGGGCGACATGTCGCTGATCGGACCGCGTCCGCACGCCACCTCGCACGATGCGTTCTATGCATCACGCATCCCCCGCTACAACGAGCGGTTCTTCACGAAGCCAGGTTTGTCCGGGCTGGCCCAAGTCAGCGGCGCGCGCGGCGAGACTCCGCAGATTTCGGATATGGCGCGGCGGATCGAGTTCGACCTGAACTACATCCAGACCGCTAATCTGCGGCAAGATATCAAGGTCATCGCCGCGACGGTCCGCGAGATGATGTTCAGCTCCAGCGCCTATTGATACCCGCCGCGGAAACGGGCGACGGTCGTCCCGGATTGCGAATGTGCTCCTTCATCGGACCGGAGCCCACCTCCATCTTCGACCTGCGGTCGTCGCCCGATACGGAGCGGTCGCGCAGGACCAGGAACCGCCGGGCCCGTCCGACCTTCCGGTTCCCTTGTCAGATGTCGCACGGGTTCGTCGTCGATTTCGACGTTGCAAGCTTCGGAAACAGGACCACGCCATGAATTCTAACGCAGCTCCGATAGCAATCTTCGGTCGGATGTCGGCTCTCGGCCTCGCGGCGGCGATCGTGTCGGGTGGCCTGACCGTGTGCGCCCATGCGGAGTATCTCATCCAGCCGGGCGACACCGTCGAGATCGCGGTTGCGGGTCTTCCCGACTTGAAGCAGCGCAGCGTAGTGAACCCGGACGGCGCGGTGGCCGTGCCCATGACGCGTCCGGTCAAGGTCGCCGGGCTCGGCCTTTCCGCGGCGCAGACGCTGATCAAGGATCAATTGTCGCGCAAGCTCTACCAGCAGCGCATGTCCGATGGACGCGACAGCATCACGGCTATTGGGCCGGACATGGTGATGGTGACGATCGCCGAATATCGACCGGTTTACGTGAACGGTGACGTAACCAAACCTGGTGAGCAGGTGTTTCGGCCGGGGATGACCGTTCGGCAGGCCGTCGCGCTGGCGGGAGGGTACGAGATCATGCGCTTTCGCATGAACAACCCGTTTCTTGAATCCGCCGACCTGCGGAACGACTATCAGGTTCTCTGGATGCAGTACGTGAAGCTGCAAGCGAAGATCTGGCGGCTCAAGAATCAGAACGCTCCGCGCGACAAGGAGCAGGATGCGGCTCTGGACGCACAGACGCAGGCGCCGCTGCCGAAGGCCGTTCTCGACTCACTGCGGGCAAACGCGCGGACCCAGCTCGCGGTCGCGAACGAGCGCTTCATCGCGGAGTCCGCGTTCCTCACGGGTGCCGTGAAAACCGCCGACGATCAGATCGCGATGCTTCGGGCTCGGCAGGTGAAGGACGATGAGAACGTCCAGGTCGATACTGCAGATTACAACAAGCTTAAGGAATTCTCGGAGCGCGGCAACCTTCCCATGACCCGCCTGTCCGAGGCGCGGCGCCTGTTCCTGTTCTCAGCGACCCAATCGCTCCAGACCGGCGTTCAGCTCGTGAACACCATCCGCGAGCGGGACGACGCCCGGCGCAAGGTGGCGCGTCTTGACGAGACGTCCCGCTCCGAAATCCTTGCTCAGACCGAGCAGGCGACGGTCGAACTGGGTGAGGTCCGTTCCAAGCTCCAGAGCGTGAGCGAGAAGATCACGTACACCGGCGTCATCCGCTCGCAGCTCAGTCGGGGTGGCGGCGCGACACCGGCGATCCGCATCGTCCACGCTGCGGCGAACGGCGGCGGCACCGAGGCGGCCAGCGAGGACACCCCGGTGGTTCCCGGCGACACCGTCGACGTCGCTCTTCACACAGAGGTCCCGGAGATCACGCAGTGACGGTGCGGTCCGCGCCGGGCGCGGGCATGCCGAGCCGACGCAGCGTCGTCCGGACGATCGGCGGGTTCGCGGCCGTGGCCGGCATCGGCTTCTCCGGCGCGGTGTCGGCCTCAGCGCCGGACGGCCTCGGGAAGCTCGCACGGGGCGTCAACCTCTCGCACTGGTTCGCCCAAAGCTTCGAGGGCTACGGCGCGGGCCACCTCAAGACCTTCGTCACCTCGGACGATCTCCGCCTTCTCTCCGAAGCCGGATTCACCCATGTCCGCCTCGGCGTCGAACCGGATGCCCTGTTTCAATCCGGCGACGGCGAACCTCAGTTCGTCGAGCCGGTGCTCGAAGCGCTTGGGAGGGCTCTGGACATGATCGCGCGGGCCGGCCTCGCGGTCGTCGTCGACATGCATCCCGTGGGCGCTTCGAAGAATCCGCTCCAGACGCCCGCCGGAGCCGCGACCTTCGTCGCGCGCTGGTCGAAGCTCGCGGGCGCAGTCGCTGCGCATCCGATCGGTGCGGTTCTGGAAATTCTCAACGAGCCCGAGCCGCTTGCCGGCCCAGCGTGGTGGACGCTTCAAGCGCGGGCGCTGGAGGCAATCCGGAGCGCGGGCGCGAAAGGGCCCGTGATCGCCAACGGCGGCGGCTGGAGCGGGATCGACGATCTGGTTGCCCATACGCCCTATGACGATGGCGCAGTCGTCTACACCGTGCACTGCTACGCGCCGCTTCTGTTCACGCATCAGGGGGCGACCTGGACCTGGGACGTCGCGCGTTCGATTGCCGGCCTGGGCTGGCCGTTGGATCGAGGCCAGGCGGAAGCGGCCTCCGCAGCAACGTCCGACCCGCGCGCCCGAGGATTCCTGCACGACCAGATCGCCGACGGCAGCTTCACCGCATCTGCGCTGGAGGTGCAGTACGATCGGCTTTCGCATTGGGCTCGGTCGCACGGTGACGTTCCGATCTATGTCGGAGAGTTCGGCGTCTACGCCAAGACAGCGCCTGTCGCGGCACGGATCGCGTGGGTGCGGGCCTCGCGGCGTGCCTACGAACAGCGCGGCTGGGGCTGGGCGCTGTGGGACGACTCCGATTCGTTCGGCTTCCGTAGTCCGGGTGCGGGTCGCGGCGCGATCGATGCCGCGATGCTCGATGCCCTGGGAGTCGGCGCGTCGTGAAAAAGCTACGGCTGCAAATGGGCGGTCTGGGACGGAGCGCGCCGCTCCTGGCCGCGAACATGCTGGAGGCGGTACTACCGTTCGCCCGCAACGTCGCGCTCGCGCATCTGATCGCGCCAGCGGAGTTCGGCCTCGCGATCTCGCTTTCCATCGTCATCGGCATGCTGGAGGTCCTGACAGATTTCGGCCTTCCCATCTTCGCCGTCCGCAAGGATGCGGGGGTGGATCCTTTGGCCAAGTCCGCGGGGCGGGACGCGGAGACGGTGATGATGGGCACGCTGCAGGGCCTCGCGCTGTTTCGCGCCTCGCTCCTCGCGGTCGTTCTGATTGCGGCGTCCCCTTGGATCGCCGCAGCGTTCCACGCTTCGGATTCCGCGCCGGTCTACGCGCTTCTCGGCTTGATCGTTTTCGTCCGCGGGTTCGAGAACTTCGGGGTGAAGGCTGCGATGCGTGCCTTCGTCTTCTGGCGAGAGGCCATCGTCGTCACGGCGGCTCAGGTCGCCGGGCTGGCGGTCACGGTCGCGGTCGCCGCGCTGAGCGGTGGGTTCTCCTGCATGCTCTGGGGTATGCTGGCCACGGCGGTCACGACGGTGGCGCTGTCGCACGTGTTGTCGCCGCAGCCCTACCGCCTCCACTGGAACCGGGAGGCCGCGCGCGAGGCGAGTGTGTTCGGGCGGCCGCTTCTTGTGAACGGCGTCGCCGTTTCACTCAATCTGTCGGATCGGCTGCTCGTGGGCAGCGTTCTCGGCCCTGGTCTTCTCGCCCTCTACAACGTCGCCTACGGCACCGCGCAGCTTCCGCGGACGGTTCTGGCCAAATTCCTCACGAGCGCCTTTCTGCCGCTTTTCGTACGGCATCGCGAGGGCGACGCCGATACGTCCGCGCTCTACGACACCTGGGCCTGGTGCCTCTCCTGTCTCGCCTTCGCTTACGGGCTCGGACTCAGCCTGCTCGGGGACCATGTCCTAGCCTTCGTCTTCGGAGAGACCTACCGCCCGTCGCGCCTCTTCATGTGCCTCGCGGGTCTCAGCCTGTGCGTGAAGTTCCTCATGCTGCTCCCCGTCCCGGCGGCTTACGCCGTGGGAAACACCCGCCTCGTCGCGTTCGGCTCGATCCTCTCGGCCCTCTCGGTCATCCCCGGTGCCGCACTGCTCGTCTGGCGCCACGACGTCGAGTTGTTCCTCGCGGGCCTCACGGCGGCGGAGTTCGTGGCCCTCCTCGTCTTCGGGCGCATCGCGATCCGCGAACAGGCGTTCACACGGTCGGCAGGGTGGCTCGCGATCGGCACTCCGCTCCTGCTTCTCGCGGCTTTGGCAACCCTGACGATCTTGGTGCCGGAGCTGAGTTTCGGGCGCTGGCTGGCTGCGTGCTCCGCGGCGCTTCTCCTGTCGGCGGCGATCTACGGCGCCATGGTGCCGCGGTTCGGCATCGGTCCGGGGGCCCTTCGTCATGCGTGAACAGGCGCCACAACCGGGAGCTCAGACAATCTGATGGCCGTGATCCTTTTCACGACGACCGACGTTCGCGGGCCGAGGCGCCTGGACTTCGAGCGGCTGCTGGCCTCGGTGCGGCAGGCCGATGACCTGGCGATCCGCCACTACGTCCTGTTGCAGAACGCGACGGAGGCCGACCGCATGCATTGGCGTGCGGCCGCGCCTGCCTGCTGCCGCATCGACGCGGTGCCGGGACGCATGTCCATCTCGGCCGCTCGCAACCGGATGATGGCCGATGCGGTCGCGGAGGCTACGCCTCAGGACGGAGACGTCGTCGGATTTCCTGACGACGACTGCTGGTTCGCGGACGGCTTTCTGCAGTGCCTGGCCGACCTGTTCGACGAGAACGCCCGCCTCGGCGTGCTCGTCTGCCGCGTCTCCCTCGATCCCGATCCGAACGGCTTCGATGCTGGGTCGGTTACGCCTTTGGCCGCCCATCAGGCCGTCCGGCTGGCCACTTCGAACAACATGTTTTTCCGAGGAGCTCTGACCGCCGCGATCGGAAGGTTCGATCCGGAGCTCGGCCTCGGGACCGCGTCCGGAGGCGGCGAGGATACCGATTACGTCATCCGGGCCTACCTGCGTGCGCGAGAGGCGGGATTGATCGACCGGCCGCTGGTCGGGCACCCGGTTCCCGATCGCATCTCCGCCGCGCGCTACTTCCGCGGCGCGCTGATCGTGCTGGCCTATCACGCCCGCAGCAGTCCCGCCCTCACCCTCGAATGCTTCCGCAAAATCTTCGTCGGCCTGTATTTCACCGCCAGCGGCAAGATGAGCCTGGCCGGCTACCGGCAGGCACTCGCCGACGGGGCTCGGGCCTTCGGAGCCAAGCGCGACCTCGCCCCCGCTCGAGGCACGGCATGACGATCCGGAAGGCGACGGCCGCAGGTGATCCGATCTGCATCCTGTTCTGCATCGATAGGGCCTACCTGCACCAAGCCGGCGTGACGCTGGGCTCGATCCTGGAACACAATCCGACTACGGCGTTCGAGGTGTATGTCGCGGGCTTCGCCCGTGATCCGGCCGCCTCCGAGGCGATATTTGCTCGGCTGGCCGCCCGCCACGGATCGTGCACGATCCGCTACGCCGACCTAGAGGAAGGCCTGTTCGCGGATTTGCCCGTCACGCGGCAGTTCAGCGCCAGCATCTATACGCGCATCGTGCTGGATCGTTTCATCGATCGTCGACATGGGCGCGTCCTGTATCTCGATGCCGACACCGTCGTCCGTTCCGACTTGCGCGGCCTTTGGACGACGCCCCTCGAAGGGTATGTCCTGGCAGCGGTGCAGGACCATTTTCGCCTCGATTCCGAAGCCATCGGTTTTGCGGCCGACGAGCCTTATTTTAATTCCGGGGTGCTCCTCATCAACATGCACGCTTGGCGCGCGGAGGCATGCGAGGGGCGCGTCCTGGCCTACCTCGGCGAGACTGGCCGTGACCTGCCCTGGATGGACCAGGACGCGCTCAACGTCGTGTTGCGCGGTCGCGTCCGATTCCTCGACCTTGGCTGGAATTTCCAGCCACGTTGCGCCGACGTTCCGGCCGGCTTCCTGGGGCTCACCTCGGCGGCCTACGCCGCCCTGCGCGCGGACCCCTATCTCATCCACTACACGACGTCTCAGAAGCCTTGGAACGCCGCGCATCGCGTCCATTACAGTCGCGACTTCTTCGCCGCGGCCCGCACCGCCGGGCTCGGTTCGCTCCTGGACGCTCCGCCCGCTCGCGGCGCAAAAGAACGTCTCGATGCCGTGAAGACGCGTCTGCGCTGGCACTTCCCGTCGATCTTTCGGGCGTTTCGTCGGCTGCTGAAACCGGAGGCCGCCGCAATGATGTATCGCGCGCGTGCCGGAGGATGACGTGACTGCCATGCGTGTCGGCGCCCACGGGATACGGTCGATATCCTACCTAATGGCCGCACACGATGCGGGAGCGTGGATCGAAGCGGCTCTGACCTCCGCGCTTGCGCAAGAGGACGTTGCGGTCGAGGTCGTCGTCGTCGACGACGCGTCGCGGGACGACACCGCCGCCCGGGTCGCCGCCTTCGCGATCCGCGATCCGCGGGTGACGCTGCTCCGTCGGAGCGTGAGCGGCGGGCCGGCGGCCGCTCGCAATCTTGCGCTTGCCCACGCGGCCGGGACGTGGGTCGGCATTCTCGACGCCGATGACCTCATCGAGCCGGACCGTAGCCGCCTTCTGATCGACTTCGCGGAGCAGAGCGGCTGCGCCGTCGTCGCCGACAATCTCTTGCGTTTCCTCGATGCGGATCCCCAGACGGCTTGGCCGATGCTCCCCCTTGGACCTTCGTTCCGCGTCGCGGTTGCGGCTTATCTGCGGCGAAACCTCCTGACGGGAGGCGACACCAACCTCGGCTATCTCAAGCCGATCTTCCGACGCACGTTCCTGTCGGATCGCGGCATCCGATACGACGAACGTCTTCGGATCGGCGAAGATTTCGATCTGTGTCTGCGCTGCCTGGCGGCCGGCACCGATCTGGCAGTGCTTCCCGCGCCGCTCTACCGGTACCGGATGGTCGCCGGCTCTTTGTCACGACGTCTGACCCGTACGGATGTCGACGCGATGCTGGCGTCCCAGGACGCCGCGTTGGGGTCGGTCACGATGACGACCTCGATCCGGTCCGCCGTTGCCGCATACCGACGCTCGCTCCTCGACGGTCTCGCGTATCTCGAATTCCGCTCAGCGCTGCGCGGGCGCGATTGGCGACGTACCGTGAGGGAAGCGTCCCGGCTGCGCCTGTGGCGGGCCATCGCGCAGATCGGGTTCGGCTTGATCGCTCGCCGGCTCGCACGTCGGCGACCGGCGGTCGGCGGCCCCCCCGCGCCGGTTCGATGACTTCCGCCCGCTGCATGATCCGGGCGGCAGAAACTTCAAGCGAAGGCGGCAATCCAGTGTGACGGCGTCCCGCCGCGACGCGGCTGCCCAGGGGAGACATTCATCCCGGCGTTGCGCTTCGATCGGAGTCTGCGCAGAGACACCGGCCTGCCTTGCAGATCGCGATCCCGATCTTGCATACAGAACGGAGTCATCGACCACACCGATGCTCGCTGGCTCTGGAGCAAATCAGGAACGGTCCGGATCGGGCAGGGGCCGGTCGAGGCACGCCGCCTGCGGAGCGTTGTGGGTCTGCGCGCCGCCGAACCGGCATGGCACCCGCGGTCGGGGTGGCTTTGGAGGCCTTCGGTAACGCCTGCGTATGCCAGCCTCGGCTCACTGTCGCAGGTGCGGGGATCGCTCCCCATACCTGCGGGGAGGATCTGTGAATCTGGGTACCGCTGCTTGGAACCAGCATCCCGATCACGCCGAACGATAACGACTGACATCGAGCCGAGCGTCGTCACCGATGAACGGTGGAACATAGGCGGCGCGGTGATCCGCATACGTTCATCGACCGGGCCGGCGGGGTTTTTAACTTGCGTTCCGTGTATGTCGACCTTAATCCGAATTTGCTAGATCTATAGATGATATCAAAGACCATATTACCCGGGTGAACAATCTTTATGAGGTCGTTTTCCGCAAGATCATATTCATAACGGTAAGTCCGTGAATTTTTATCGTTCGCTAGAATCTCAAACGCTGCTGTTCGAAATGGGATTTGCAACGGGGGTGACAATTTCGAGCGGACGTCGTAAAAACACATCTATAATCGCTCGACGCTCGTGTTATGGAAGCCTTAATCATCGGGTCGCCAAGGTAGCGGATCGGGTCCTGACCCGGCGAGCGACATGCGGGACTCGGTCGGCCTAGAGCCGAAACTCACCGGTCGGGAGAGGCAGGGGTTGTGGGTTTGTTTCCGATCCTGATGATCGCCTGCGGGACGATCGCGAGCCTGTACCTGAACTGGATCTTTCTGAGTCTCGTGAGCCTCATGGTCATGCCGCTCTATGTCGGCGCCATGGTCTGGTCTGGGGCGTCATTCCTAGGCGGAGTGGGTCAAGCGGCGGTCGGCCTCGTCGCCCTTCAACTGAGCTATATCCTGTCCGGCTGGATCCTCGAGAAGGTGCGGAGCCGCCGAGCCGACCTGCCGCGGATCGGCCATCCGGTTCGGGCGGCGGCCGAGAACCAGAGTCGCGCGCTGCCCGAGTGGCCCCTCTTCGGGGGGTGGCTTCCGCTCCTGGCCTTCTATGAGCCCCGATGCAGAGCGGACGGCTCCCCGTGGAACGGGATCGACGATCCGGGGTATCGGACCACCGTGCTTGCGGTTGGCTGGTTCGGACGCGCGTTCTCCCTCGTTGTCGGGTCTCCGAAACGGGTGAAGCCGCAAGGGCAACGGAATGCTCCCTCGCGGGCGAGCGTCGTTTCGGAACTCGACCGACGCATCGCTGCCGAACGCGCGAAATCGAATCGTGATTCGGGAGAATCCACGGACCAGCGTTGACAGCCGGCGGGCGGCGACTTTGCCGTGACGGGATCAGCGCTGCGCTCATACGGCGAGTCGGCCGCGCCGTATGGTTTCAATCTGTCGTTTGATCGTACCGCCGCCGGACGGAAGCAACGCGTCGCCGTGGTTGGACACGGGCGGAACGCCAATTGCGTTCGCTCGACGGCTACCCTGTCGCCCATCACGCAGCGACCCGACGGGCGATCGGGTCCCGCTCCGCGTCCGAAATCTGCGTGTTCCCGGTGCCTCGGCACGGCTGGCATTCACGGATGACGGCGTTGCGATTGTTGGGCTGCCGGTTCGACTGACGCCGAGACGATGTCCGGCATTCGACGATGCGAGCTGATCGAAGTCGATCTCGAACTCGTCGCCTCGCAACACGCTCGCAGGCATCGGTACGTCGCGGGATGTCCGTAACGTCGTCGTACGCGTGCCGTCCCCCGGGCGGGCTCAGGATCGTCGGATCGTTCGGCGATGGTCGGTCATCGCCGCGAAACCTGCGATGCGTCCTAAATCCTGCAGTAAGATTTTAGACCGAGGGGCGATGTGGCGAGCATTCACGGGTCGAGCCACGGCCTGCATAATATATCGCCAGCATGTTTTCATGCGTTGTTAACGATGGAATGCTTCCGTATCGCGGTCGAAAATGCCTTCGCTGCGGAATCGGATACTTCGGATGCCGAAGCTGTTTCAAATCGTCAGCTGGTCCATGCTGGCCGGAATCTTTGCGATCAGCGGATTGATCAACGTTCTTTGTTTGACCGGTTCTATCTTCATGCTCGAAGTTTACGATCGGGTTCTGCCGAGTCAATCCTTGTCGACGTTGGTCGGACTGATGGCGCTCGCGCTGGCGCTCTACATCGCACAAGGTGGACTTGAGGCGTTGCGGGCGCGGATCTTCGTCCGGGTCGGTGCGATCCTGGACGGGACCCTGAACCCTGTCGTGTTTGCCGTGTGCGCACGCGCTCCACTCCGTGGCGTGCAGGCGGGAGAAGCCGGCCTGCCGTTGCGCGACCTCGAGGTGGTGCGCTCGTTTCTGGCGGCCGGGGGGCCGGCGGCTCTGCTCGATCTGCCGTGGCTGCCGATCTACGTCGCGATCTGCTTTCTCTTCCATCCGCTGATCGGCTTCGCCACCGTCGCCGGCGCGGTCGCCCTTGCCTGCGTGACCGTGGCGAGCGAACTCGCGACACGGGGCCCCATCCGTCGGTCCACCGCGTATGCCGCGCGTCGGCACGCGCTCTCGGAAGCCATCCGGCGCAACGCCGAGGCGGTCGCGGCCATGGGCATCACACCGCACCTGTCCGCCCGGTGGAATGCCATCAACGGCGATTACCTCGCTGCGCAACAGCATGTTGCCGATGTCGGAGGAGGTCTTGGGGCCGTATCCAAGGTCACGCGCATGCTTCTCCAATCCGGAGCGCTCGCGCTCGGCGCCTGGCTCGTCATCGACGGCCAGGCGACCGGTGGCGTCATGATCGCATCCTCGATCTTGGTCTCGCGCGCGTTGGCCCCCGTCGAGTTGGTCATCGGACAGTGGCGCGGCTTCGTTCAGGCGCGCCAGAGTTGGCATCGGCTGTCGGGAGCGCTCGCGCGGGACATCGCCCCTTCGGCACGTCTCGCCCTCCCACCGCCGCGGCGCATCCTTCAAGTCGAAGATCTGGCTGTCGTCGTGCCGGGAACGACGAGCGCTATCGTCCAGCAGGTCACGTTCCAGCTGGAAGCCGGCCAGGCGCTCGGCGTGATCGGCGCCTCCGCATCCGGCAAATCGTGCCTGGTCCGCGCCCTCGTCGGCGTGTGGCCGACCGCACGGGGGCGGATTCGGCTCGACGACGCCTCGATCGATCAGTGGCCGAGGGACGCTCTGGGCCGGCATATCGGCTACATGCCCCAGGAGGTCGAACTCTTCCCGGGATCCTTGTCCGAGATCATCGCCCGCTTCGACCCCGCAGCCACCGCCGAGCAGATCATCCATGCCGCTCGGGCGGCGGGCGCGCACGAACACATCCTACGGCTCCCGGAAGGGTACGACACGAGGCTCGGTGAAGGAGGGGCCGGGCTTTCGGCCGGCCAGCGCCAGCGGATCGGGCTTGCCCGGGCACTCTACGCGGACCCGTTCCTCGTCGTCCTCGACGAACCGAACGCCAACCTCGATGCGGACGGTGAGCAAGCGCTGACGGGCGCGATCCGCGGCGTGCGGGCACGTGGCGGCGTCGTGGTCGTCGTCGCGCACCGTCCGGCGGCCCTCGAAGCCGTCGATCTCGTGCTGATGCTGGGCGAGGGACGTATGCTGGCCTTCGGCCCGACGACGAACATGCTGCGTTCGGCCTTGGTCGCCGCCGGCCGTCCGGTTCCCCCGGATCGTCGTCCGGATGCGGCGCCGGTGGCCGGGCGTATGACGCCGGACCTCGCGTCGCGGGGAGCCGCATGATGGCGCCTCTCTTCGCGATCTCTCGCCGCCTCCCGAGATTGGACGCACCTGCGCTGACGCGCGCCTCGATCCACCGTCAGTTCGCGGCGGCAGGGCTGCTGTCGGCGGCTGTCGTCCTCGGCCTTGGTGGATGGGCGAGCCTTACCGACATCGATGGCGCCGTGATCGCTCCAGGGCAACTCGTCGTCGAGTCGGACGTCAAGAAGGTGCAGCATCCCACAGGCGGCGTGGTGGCCGAACTGCTCGTGCGAGACGGGGATCGCGTTCGTGCCGGTGACGCCCTCGTGCGGCTGGACGAGACACAGACCCGAGCCGTCCTCGACACCACCCTGAAGACGATGGACGAGATGGAGGCGCGTCGCGCGCGCGGCGAGGCCGAGCTCAACGACGCGCGCACGATTACCTTCCCGTCCAACCTTCTTGGCCGTGAGGCCCGCGACGAGCGTATCGCCACGCTGCTCGAGGGCGAGCGTCGACTCTTTGCCGCACGCATGGCTAGCCGCGAAGGCAAGCAGGCTCAGCTCGGCGAACACGTCGCGCAGTTGCGCGAGGAGATCGCCGGCCTTTCCATTCAGGCGCAGGCGAAAGCGCATGAGATGACCCTGATCCAGAGGGAGCTCGGAGGACTGCGTGCGCTCTATGACAAGGGGTTGGTCCCCCTCTCTCGCGTAACGGCTCTCGATCGCGATGCCGCTCGCCTGGAGGGAGAGCGCGGTCAGTATCTGGCTTCCATAGCCAGCGTACGGGGCAAGATCGCCGAAACGTCGCTGCAGGTTCTGCAGGTGGTGGTCGACATGCGTGCCGACGCCGGCAAGGAGCTCGCCGAGATACGCGGGAAATGGTCGGAACTCGTCGAGAAGCGCGTCTCCGCCGAGGACCAGATGAAGCGCGTCGTCCTGCGCGCGCCGCAGGACGGCGTGATCCATCAGATGAGCTTGCACACCGTCGGCGGCCTGGTCTCGGCGACGGAACCGGCGATGCTGGTCGTGCCGGAAGCCGACGCGCTGGTGATCGAAGTGCGGATCCGCCCGCAGGACATCGACAGCGTCCGCAGGAATCAGCCGGCGCGCGTGCGATTGCAGGCCTTCGATCAGCGCACCACCCCCGAGCTCGACGGCATTGTGACGCGGGTTTCCGCCGACGTGAGTCAGGACAGGAGCAACGGTCAGAACTACTTCACCGCGCGGATCACCATCGCCGGCGACCAGGGCAGACGCCTCGCCGGCCTGCGCCTCGTTCCGGGCATGCCGGTCGAGGCGTATCTGCTCATCGGCGCCCGGTCCGCGTTGTCCTACCTCGTCCGGCCGCTGAGCGATCAAGTGAGGAGGGCTTGGCGCGAACGCTGACGGCCTGACCGCGCGCCCCGCGGCGCGGATGCCGTTCCATGATCCGTCCGGCCCCCTCTTCGTCCCGGCGACGTGGCGGTACGGGCCGGATCGCTCTCGGTCCCATCAAACATCCATCGCATCAAATCGAATCAAGTAACTTTTCATTTTCCGTTCGAGTAACACTTGCGGTAGCAAGCGAGAAAACGTGAAGTGGAAACTTCGCATTCAGATCTTCATGCGACCTCTTGAGAGGCAGGGCATGAGTTGGTCAGATGGTACAGATCGGAATCTACGAGGGCCAGGACCCGAGCAAGGTTGGGACCTATACGCAATGGGCCGGACAGCCGCCCGACAACGTGCTGAATTACATCAACAACGACAGCTGGTCGGGGTTCGCGAGTTCGGTTCCGTGGCAGGTCCAGCGCTGGCAGGGCGCCGGCGTAGCGAGCATTTGGTCGGTTCCGCTGACGGTCTGGGGCACCTCGCTGGAGCAGGTCGCGACCGGAGCGTACGACAACTATTTCCAGGCTGCGGCGAACGCGCTCGCACAGGCGGTCCCGAGCAAGGACGGCAACATCTACGTTCGTCTCGGATGGGAGTTCAACGGCACCTGGATGCCTTGGGCTGCGCAGGGGCACGAGGGGGCGTTCATCAAGACGTTCCAGGACGTCGTCGACGTCTTCCGCAGCGTATCGGACAAGTTCAAGTTCGTCTGGGACGTGAACGAAGGCGGCAGCACGATCGATCCGGCGAAGGCTTACCCCGGCGACCATTACGTCGACGTGGTCGGCATGGATACCTACTACAACAAGGCCTACAATTCGGCGGATCCCGCGAAGGCCTTTCAGGACAAGGTTGTGGAACCCTACGGCCTTCAATGGCAGCAGGACTTCGCCGCGGCGCACGGCAAACCGACCGCCATCTCCGAATGGGGCGTTCAAACCGACGACTCCGCGCCCTTCGTCAAGGCGATGGCCGACTGGATGTCCAGCCACCACATGGTCTACGGAAATTACTGGGATTCCAACGATGCCGGTTTCGCCGGGCAGCTCGATTCCGGCCAGCATCCCGGAGCGGCGGCGGCTTACCTGAGCGCCTTCGGCGCCGCGCCCCTGACCATCGACACGGACTACCTCGATCCGTCGGCGACGTGGGCGTATCCGGCGGGAAGCGTGATCCATTTCAGCGGCGATCATCTCGTCGAGAGCACCATCACGTTAGCTGGAGACCCGACTTTCGCGGTGGAGAGCGGTCACGTCGTCACGCTATCGGGCGCC
Source organism: Methylobacterium sp. WL6 (assembly GCF_008040095.1). Lineage (NCBI taxonomy): Bacteria > Pseudomonadati > Pseudomonadota > Alphaproteobacteria > Hyphomicrobiales > Methylobacteriaceae > Methylobacterium > Methylobacterium sp. WL6. The sequence continues at coordinate 37,509 of NZ_VRVH01000021.1, forward strand.
GTTGTTGACCAAGCCAGCGCCGCGCCGGGCCAAGTCGAGAAGGACGGCGGCGGGACGTTGATCCTGGATCATATTAACAGCTACTCGGGCGGCACGGTCCTCCTTGCCGGCGCGGTCGAGCTGGCCGTTGCCGGATCTGCGGGAAGCGGAGCGATCACCTTCACGGACGGCGCCCAGACCCTCATCGTCGACCGGGCCGCACTCGATGCGGATCATCGGTTGGCGAACACCATCGCGAACTTCGGGGCGGGGGATACCATCGATCTGCGCAGCGTCGGGCAGAACGCCGCCGTGGCGTTCGATCAAGCCACCGGCACCCTGTCGGTCAAGGACGCCGCGACCGGAGCATCGCTCGCAATCCTCCATCTAGCCGGCGACTATGCGGGCCAGACATTTCAGGCTTCGTCCGACGGCGCGGGCGGAACCACGATCAACTATGCCCCGACGCCCTCCGACACGCTCGTTCTGCGTGTGTCGGGCGACGCCTGGAACGGCACGCCGCATTTCGCGGTGCTCGTCGACGGGCAGCAGGTCGGTGGTACCCTGACGACGAACGCTTCGCACGCGGCGGGCCAGACCGAGGACCTGACCCTGACCGGCAACTTCGGCCCCGGGGCGCACGCGATCGCAATCCGCTTCCTCGACGATGCCTCCGGGGGGACGACGGCAACCGACCGGAACCTCTACGTTCACGAGATGATCCTGGACGGCCACGCCTATTCCGGCGACGCGGCGGTCAACACGGCGGGATGGAACAACAACGGCGTCGCCGGCATCTACTCGAACGGCGACGCGACCTTCCATACCGCCGCGTTGGCCAGTTCGGTAAAACCCGCATCGTCGGCGTCCGACACGCTCGTTCTGCGTGTGTCGGGCGACGCCTGGAACGGCACGCCGCATTTCGCGGTGCTCGTCGACGGGCAGCAGGTCGGTGGTACCCTGACGACGAACGCTTCGCACGCGGCGGGCCAGACCGAGGACCTGACCCTGACCGGCAACTTCGGCCCCGGGGCGCACGCGATCGCAATCCGCTTCCTCGACGATGCCTCCGGGGGGACGACGGCAACCGACCGGAACCTCTACGTTCACGAGATGATCCTGGACGGCCACGCCTATTCCGGCGACGCGGCGGTCAACACGGCGGGATGGAACAACAACGGCGTCGCCGGCATCTACTCGAACGGCGACGCGACCTT
>NZ_VRVH01000220.1:0-7774 GCF_008040095.1 Methylobacterium sp. WL6
GTAATACGGCTCCTCGTCCATCAGCCCGACCCGCCTGCGCGCGGCCCTGTTCGCGGCGATCCCCGAGGCCATCGCCGGCTACGCGGTCGACGACCTCGAGGCGAAGGCGCCGGACTGGGCCTTCGGCAGCCGTCCCCTGGGGCCGGCCCTGGCGCTGGTCGCGCTCGTGGCGTGCGCCGGCATCGTGGTGTTCGAGGCCCTGCCCCCGTTCCTCGCGATGATCCTGGTCGTGGCGGCGCAGACGCTGTTCCTGGTGATGGCGATCTTCCGCGTCGGCGCCGTGTTCGTCGGCGTCCCGACCGTCCCGCCGCCGATCGCCTCGCCCCTGAGCGACCGCGACCTGCCGACCTACACCGTCCTCGTGGCGCTCTATCGCGAGGCCCGCGTGGTGCCGCGGCTCGTCTCGGCGCTGGCCCGGCTCGACTATCCGGCGGCCAAGCTCGACCTGAAGTTCGTCGTCGAGGCCGACGATGCCGGCACCATCGCCGCGCTGGCGGAGGTCCCCCTGCCCGCCCGCTTCGAGGTGATCGCGGTGCCCGACGGCCGGCCGCGGACGAAGCCGCGGGCGCTCAACGTCGCCCTGCCGCTCGCCCGCGGCGAGCTGCTCGTGGTCTACGACGCCGAGGACGTGCCCGATCCCGGCCAGCTCCGGCTCGCCGCCGAGATCTTCGCGCGGGCGCCCGCCCGCACCGCCTGCCTCCAGGGCCGGCTGGTGATCGACAACGCGGAGGATTCCTGGATCGCCCGGTGCTTCGCCATCGAGTATGCGGGCCTGTTCGACGTGCTCAATCCGGCGCTGGCGCAGTGGCGCCTGCCGATGCCGCTCGGCGGGACCTCGATGCACGTGCGCACCGAGGTGCTGCGCAAGCTGCACGGCTGGGACGCGCGCAACGTCACGGAGGATGCCGATCTCGGGATGCGGCTGGCCTGCGCCGGCTATGAGGTCGGCGACCTGCCGAGCGCGACGATCGAGGAGGCGCCGAACAACCTGCCGGCCTGGCTGCACCAGCGCGTCCGCTGGATGAAGGGGTTCCTGCAGACCACCGTCACCTACGGCCGCCGCCCCGCCGAGACCTGCCGGCAGCTCGGGCGCCTCGACGCGCTCTGCGCCGTGACGCTGCTGCCCGGCGCCGTCGCCTCGGCCCTGGTCTATCCGATCTTCCTCGTCTGGGCGGGCGCCGACTTCCTGCTCCAGGAGATCCCGGCCGCGCCCGAGCCCTGGCCGAACCTGCCGCTCGCCGTCGCGATCACCCTGTTCCTGGCGGGATCCGCGGCCCTGGTCCTGCCGGCGGCGCTCGGCTGCATCCGCCGGGGCTGGTGGGACCTGCTGTGGTTCGTGCCCGGGATGCTGCTCTACTTCGCCCTGGTCAGCGTCGCCGCGTGGCTCGCGGTGATCGAGTTCGTCCGCGCGCCCTCGCGCTGGAACAAGACCGAGCACGGGCTGTCGCGCACCTCGCGCAGCGGCCTGCTGCGTCCGCGGCGCCCGGCGGCGTGAGGCCCGCGCCGGATGCTCAGATCCGCCGCGCGAGCTCCGCCGCGGTCTCGTCGGCCGGGCGCATCAGGTTGAGCGCGCCGAGGAAGCGGTTCCTGCCGTCCATCACGTAGACCAGCGCGGTGTGCTCCATCGTGTAGTCGCCGTCCTTGCCCGGCACCTTGCGGCTGTAGGCACGATAGGCCTTCACGGCCGCCGCCACCTGCGCCGGGCTGCCGGTGAGCCCGGCGATCCGCGGATCGAAGCTCGACAGGTAGGCCTTGAGGCTCGCCGGCGTGTCCCGCTCGGGATCGACGGTGATGAAGGCGACCTTCATCGCCTTGGCCTTCGGCCCCAACGCCGCCAGCACGTCCGAGATCTGCTGCAGCGTGGTCGGGCAGATGTCGGGGCAGTGGGTGAAGCCGAAGAACACGAGGTGCGTGGCGCCCGCGAAGTCGGCCTCGGTGACGGCCTTGCCGTCCTGGTCGACCAGCGCGAACGGCCCGCCGACGCTCGAGGCCGCCACCTCCGTCCGCTCCGGCATCAGCGTGAACACGGCCGCCGCCGTGAGCCCGACGAAACCGAGCACGAAGGCGATGATGGGCAGGAGGGCGCGGCGCATGGAGGTGACCTTCTCGCGACGGCCGCTGGAACAGCATGGGCGGCCGCGGGAGGCAAGGTCGGGGCACCTCGGAGGCCCTCGGCGCTTTGCCTCAGGCCCGCGTTCCGTCGTGCGCCTCCTTGGCCTGGAACCCGGTTCGGCAGGTGCCCGCGCGACGCCCTCACGATGCGTCCGGCGTCACGATCGGGCTGGCCGCAGACGGGAAGCGGCCGGGTCTAGATCGCGATCTGCGCCTGCTCGACGCGGTCCGCGACACTCTGTTCCTTGAGCGCGTCGCCCACCATCAGGATCGCCGGTCCTTCGAGCAGCGAAGCCTCGACCCGCTCCGCGAGATCGGCCGCCGTGCCCCGCAGCGCCGCCTGGTTGGGCCGCGTCGCGTTGAACACCACCAGAGCGGGCGTCGCCGGTGCCAAGCCTTCGGCCACCGCGCGCTCCAGCAGCACCCGCAGGGTGCGCTTGGGCATGTAAACCACGGTGGTGACCGAAGGGTCGGCGAGCGCGCCCCAGTTCAGGTCGTCCGGCAGCGCGCCGCGGCGGTCGTGGCCGGTGACGTATTGCAGGCGGCGCGCCGCGTCGCGGTGGGTGAGCGAGACGCCGAGGGAGGCGGCCGCGCCCTGCGCCGCGCTGATCCCGGGCACCACGGCGACGGGGATGCCGGCCTGCCGGCAGGCCTCGATCTCCTCGCCGGCGCGGCCGAAGATCAGCGGGTCGCCGGATTTGAGGCGCACCACCTGCTTGCCGGACTTGGCGAGCGAGACCATCAGCGCGTTGATGTCGTCCTGGCGGCAGGAAGGGCCGTGGCCGGTCTTGCCGACCAGCATCGTGCGCGCCTCGCGGCGGGCGTAGTCCAGGATCTCGGGGGCGACGAGGTCGTCGTAGAGGATGACGTCGGCGTTGCGCAGGGCCCGCAGCGCCTTCAGCGTCAGCAGCTCGGCATCGCCCGGCCCGGCGCCGACCAGCGTCACCGCCCCGCCCTTCGGCGCGGCCTCGGTCTGCGCGAGCAGCCTGTCGAGGTCGGCCTGCGTCGGGGCCCGGTCGGGCTCGGCGAAGGCCAGGTCCGAGAAGCGCTCCCAGAACCCGCGGCGCTCGCTGAACCCGTGGAAGCGGGCGGTGACGCCCTCGCGCCAGTCCCGCGCCGCCGCGACCCAACGCGAAAACCCGCGCGGCAGCATCGCCTCGATGCGCGCCCGCACGGTCTGCCCGAAGACCGGCACCGCGCCTTCCGTCGAGATGCCCACCACCAGCGGCGAGCGGTTGACGATGGCGCCGAACTTCACGTCGCAGAGATGCGGCCGGTCGACAGCGTTGACGATGGCGCCGGTGCCGCGCGCGGCCGCGACGAAGGCGACGCACTCGGCCTCGTCCTCCATCGCGCCGATGCAGAAGGCCGAGCCCCACAGGTCGTCCGGCGTCCAGGCCCGCTCGTGCAGGGTCACGCTGCCGGCGACGATCTCGCCCGGAACGTTGCGCATCTCCTCGCTCGGCTCGGCGGCGTAGACGTCGACGTGGGCGCCGGCGGCGGCGAGCAGCTTCACCTTCCAGGGCGCGCCGCCGTTCGAGCCGCCCAGCACCGCGCGCTTCCCCTGCAGCGGCACGAAGACGGGTAGGACGGCGAGGGGCTCGAGGCCGGCGCGGGTCTCGCGCGGCTGGCGGGGCGTGCTCATGAGGGTCGGCTTGGATCTCGGCAGGGTCACGGACGAACCTGATGCTACGCGGCGTCGCGCGCAAGCGCCTCCGGCAGCAGCTTGCGGATCTCAGGGATGCACGAGCCGCAATTCGTGCCGGCCTTGCAGGCCGCGCCCACCGCCTCGACGGAGCCCGCTCCGCCCGCGATGGTCGCCGTGATGACGTCGAGCCCGACCCCGTGGCAGGCGCAGACCACCGGCCCCGCCCCGGCGGTGGCGGCGCGGCCCGAGAGTAGGGCGCGGCGCTCGGCCGCGCCGGGCACCGCCTCCGCGAACAGGGCCTTGGCCGCCTCCCAGTCGGGCCGGCCCGCGTCGGGACCGAACGCGAGGCAGGCGAGGAGGCGCTCGCCGTCGTAGACCGCGCAGCGGTAGCGGCCGCGGGCGTGGTCGGCGTACTCGGCGAGCTCCAGCCCCTGGAACAAGCCGCGCATCAGCAGCATGGCCTCGCGCGACCCGTCCTGCGTGGCGAATTGCAGGCCCGCGCCGCCGGCGATCGTGGCGCGCGCCCACCACCATCCGGCGGGCGCCGCGACCGGGTCGCGGCTGAGCAGGAAGCCCCGCGAGCGGTAGGCGGCAGCCTGGATCGCCGCCGGCGTCGCCTTCAGCTCGGGCTGGCCCGAAAGCGGGTCGGGCACGCCGCGGACCAGCGCCCCGACGCGGGCCATCGAGGCGTTCGAATCGTTCCAGTGCATCGGCATGAACAGGTTGCCGGGCGCCACCGCCTCGGTGACGATCACCTCCAGCTCGGCGGCCCCGTGCGCGGTCGAGACCCGGGCGAGGCCGCCCTCGGTCAGGCCCGCGGCGGCGGCGTCGCGCGGATGCACCTGGACGAAGGGCACCGGGCGATGGGCCGAGAGCCGCTGGCTCTTCCCCGTCCGCGTCATCGTGTGCCAGTGGTCGCGCACCCGGCCGGTGTTGAGCACGAAGGGCATCGCCGCGCTCGTCGCCTGCGCCAGGGCCGGCGCCTGCACCGCGACGAAGCGGGCGCGCTTGTCGAAGGTGAAGAAGCGGCCGTCGGAAAAGAGCCGCGCCTTCGTGCCGCCGCGCTTCGTCAGCGGCCACTGCACCGGCAGGTTCGTCTCGTAGGCGGCGTCCCCGATGTCGGCGAGCGCGCCGATGTCGAAGTCGCGGGTGCCGTTGTTCTCGAACGCCGACAGCGCGGCGTGCTGGCGGAACACCGCCGCCGCCGAGGTGAAGCCGAAGGCGGCGCCGTGGCCGAGGCGGCGCCCGACGTCGGCGAGCACCGCCCAGTCCGGCCGCGCCTCGCCCGGCGCCTTGAGGAAGCGGCGCTGGCGCGTGATCCGGCGCTCGGAATTGGTGACCGTGCCGTCCTTCTCGCCCCAGGCCAGGGCCGGCAGCAGCACGGTCTTCCGGGCCGTGGCGCGGGCGGTGTCGGAATCGGCCATCACCTCGGAGACGACGAGCAGGTCGAGGCCCTTCAGGGCCTCCTTGATCATGTCGGCCTGCGGCATCGAGACCAGCGGGTTGGTCCCCATCACCCAGAGCGCCTTGATCTTGCCGCGGGCGACCGCGTCGAACAGCGCCACCGCCTTCATCCCCTCGCCGGTGATGAGGTTCGGCGCGTTCCAGAAGCGGCGGACCTTGTCGACCTCCTCCGGCGCGAAGTGCATGTGGGCGGCCAGCATGTTGGCCAGCCCCCCGACCTCGCGCCCGCCCATGGCGTTGGGCTGGCCGGTCAGCGAGAACGGTCCCGCGCCCGGCTGCCCGATGCGCCCGGTGGCGAGGTGGCAGTTGATGATCGCGTTGCCCTTGTCGGTCCCCTGGGCCGACTGGTTCGCGCCCTGCGAGAAGGCGGTGACGACGCGCTGCGTGGCGGCGAACAGGTCGAAGAAGGCGGAGACGTCCGCCTCCGACAGGCCGGTCGCCGCCGCGGTGGCGGCCAGCGTCGGCGCGATCGACTGCGCCCGCTCGAGCGCGCCCTCGTAGCCGGAGGTGTGGTCGGTCACGAAGCGGGCGTCGCACGCGCCGATGCGGTCGAGATGCACCAGCAGGCCCGAGAACAGCGCGCTGTCGGTCCCGGGCCTGAGGCCGAGGAACAGGTCGGCCTCCTCCGCGGTCTCGGTCCGGCGCGGGTCGACCACCACGAGCTTGGTGCCGCGCGTCGTGCGCGCGTCCACCATCCGGCGGAACAGGATCGGGTGGCACCAGGCGGTGTTCGAGCCGACGAGCACGATGACGTCGGCCTCGTCGAGGTCCTCGTAGCAGCCCGGCACGGTGTCGGAGCCGAAGGCCCGGCGGTGGGCGGCGACCGCGCTCGACATGCACAGGCGCGAGTTGGTGTCGACGTGCGGCGTGCCGAGGAAGCCCTTCGCGAGCTTGTTGGCGACGTAGTAATCCTCGGTGAGCAGCTGCCCGGACAGGTAGAACGCGATCGCGTCCGGCCCGTGGGTCTCGGCCGTGCGGCGGAAGGCGCCGGCGACGGTGCCGAGCGCCGATTCCCACGACACCCGCGCGCCGTCGACGTGCGGGTGCAGCAGGCGGTTCTCCAGGCCCAGCGTCTCGCCGAGCGCCGAGCCCTTCGAGCACAGGCGGCCGAAATTGGCCGGGTGCGCGGTGTCCCCGGCGATCCCGGCGCCGCCCTTGCCGTCCGGCGTCGCGATCACCCCGCACCCGACGCCGCAATAGGGGCAGGTGGTCCGAACCGCCGCAGCCTGGTTCGCGCCCTGCTGGTTCGAGACCTGGGGCTCCGGCACGTGCACGGTCATGGCAGGGTCCTCGTATTCACGACGTCGGCCGGCGCCGGCGGAGGCAGCAAGAGTCGGGCCGGGCTTCCCCAGGGCCGCCCTTCCCGCGCGAGCGGGAGGGCGGCCCTGTCGGCTCAGTACACGTCGGCTTGGTAGCGCCCGGCCTTCTTCAGCGCGCCGAGATAGGCCACCGCCTCGTCGGGGGATTTGCCGCCGTGCTGGGCGGCGACGTCGATGATCGCGCGCTCCACGTCCTTGGCCATGCGCTTGGCGTCGCCGCAGACGTAGAAGTGGGCGCCCCCCTCCAGCCACTTCCACAGGTCGGCGCCGTTCTCGCGCATGCGGTCCTGGACGTAGGTCTTCTCGGTGCCGTCGCGCGACCAGGCCAGCGACAGGCGCGTCAGCACCTTGTCGTCGCGCATCCGGGTGAGCTCGTCCTTGTAGAAGAAGTCGCTCGCCTGGCGCTGGTGGCCGTAGAACAGCCAGTTGCGCCCAGGCGCCTGCGTCGCGGCGCGCTCGCGCAGAAAGGCCCGGAACGGCGCGATGCCGGTGCCGGGGCCGCACATGATCACGTCGGTGGCGAGGTCCTTCGGCAGCCCGAAGCCGTGCGCCTTCTGCAGGTAGATCTTCGCCCGGGTCTGCTCGGGCATGCGCTCGCCGAGATGCGTCGAGGCGACGCCGAGCCGGAGGCGCGAGCGGTGGTTGTAGCGCACCGCATCCACCGTCAGCGAGACCTTGCCCGCATCCATCTTCGGCGAGGACGAGATCGAGTAGAGCCGCGGCTGCAGCTCGTCGAGGGATTCGAGGAAGACCTCGGCGTCCGGGCGCGCGCCGGGAAACTTGTGCAGGGCGCCGAGCACGTCGAGATAGGCGGCGTCGCCGTCCGGGTCCTCGCCGGCCGAGAGCGCCTTGGCCTTCCGCCGGGCCTCGCCGGAGGTCAGCAGCGAGAGCAGCTGGTAGAGCCCGTCGGGGGCGGCGCCGAGCGAGTAGTCGGCGATCAGCCGGTCGCGCAGGGTCTTGCCGCCGATCACCCGCTCGGGGCGGGCGCCGAGCTCGGCGATCACCGCGTCGGCGAGCGCCGGCGCGTTGGCCGGGAACAGGCCGAGCGAATCGCCGGCCTCGTAGCTGATCGGCGTGTCCCTGAGGTCGAACTCGACGTGCCACGTCTCCTTCTCGCCGCCCGGCTCGTTGAGCCGGCGGCGGCCGAGGAAGATCGCCTCCACCGGGTTCTCGCGGCAGAAGCCGAGGGGGCCGAGGTCGGCGGCCTTGTCCGCCGCCGGCTCAACGAGCC
>NZ_VRVH01000221.1:0-7706 GCF_008040095.1 Methylobacterium sp. WL6
GCCGCGGGCGTGGTCGGCGGGACGCTGAACGGCGGCCCGGTCGGCGGCCTCGAAGGCCTCGGCTCGGGCGCGCAGCGCGGCGCCGCAGCGGGCAGCCGCCTCGGCAATGCCGACGTCGATCAGACGGCCGGCACCACGGTGGTTCAGCCCAGCCCCGAGCAGCAGGCGATGCTGGCGGAGCTCTCCGCCACCCCGGCGGGCCCGCGCTTCGACCGCCTCTACGTGAGCCAGCAGGTCCAGGCGCACCGCATGACGATCGGCATGACCGAGGCCTACGCCTCGTCCGGCCCGAACCCGGCGCTTCGCACCTACGCACAGCAGGCCCTGCCGGTGCTGCAGCACCATTACGGCATGGCCCAGCGCCTGCCGGGCGCCCGCGACGCGATGTAATCGTCCGATCCCGCTCGGCGCCGACGCCGAGCGGGGCTCATGAGACAGGGCGGCAGGCGCGAGCCTGCCGCCCTTTTCGTTGGTCCGGGCTTTCGTCGGTCCTGGCCCTTCCGTTCCGATCGATCTCGGATCGAAAGGCGAGGCGGGTGCTCTCGAAGGAAAGCACCCGCCTCGCCGGACGCGTCAGCTGCAGCTCATCATCGCGGAGGGGCGCAGCGGCTCGCCGCTCCGATCGACCGCCTGCGCGAAGTCCCCGGTCTCGGGATTGCGGACCAGCAGGTCGCCCGTGGCCACGCCGAAATGCGCGCCGTGCAGCTTCAGGGTGCCGGCCTCGACCCGTTCCTTGATGAACGGGAAGGTCATCAGGTTCTCGAGGCTCTGGCTGACCATCGCGTGCTCGAGGCGGGTGAGGTATTCGGGCGCGCTCGAATCGCCGGCCTTCGCCTCGGCGGGCTCGACGAGGGAGACCCACTTGCCGATGAAGTTGCCCTTCGAGAGCGGCTTGGCCTTGTTGGCGTAGGCCTTGATGCCGCCGCAGCTGGCGTGGCCGAGCACGACGATGTTCTTGACCTCGAGGCCCTGCACCGCGAACTCGATCGCCGCCGAGGTGCCGTGATAGTCGCCGCCGGTCTCGTAGATCGGCACGATGGCGGCCACGTTGCGGATCACGAACAGCTCGCCGGGGCCGACGTCGAAGATCGCTTCCGGCGCGACCCGGCTGTCGCAGCAGCTGATCACCAGCGTCTCGGGCTCTTGGGCGGTCGCCAGCTCGGCGAAGCGCTTCCGCTCCGTAGGAAAGCGGCCGGAGAGGAAGGAACGGTAGCCGTCGGTGAGCGCGGTCGGAAACATGGGTCCTCCTGACAATCGAGAAATTCCGTCACGGAACGAGTGGCCTGAGCCCCCTGTTCCACGCTCAAGTTTGCTGCCAGGTCAGGATGATCGGGGCGTCTGGAACGTTTCCGGCGACGAGGCGCTCGGCGAGCTGACCGAGGCCGGCGGGCTCGATCCGCGCCTCGGTGGCGAGCAGCTCGGCCACCGTCCACCAGCGCGTGCCGTGCAGCGGGTTGTCTTCGGTCTCCATCAGGCGGCTGGTGTCGATCCGGTCGTCGGGCAGACGCACCAGGAAATTGCGCTCGCGTGCATCGCGCGACTGCCGGAACAGGTGGAACGGGCCGTCGCAGGCCGCGACCTGCGGGCCGATCGCGCAGTCGGCCCGGCCGATCTCCTCCGACAATTCGCGGCGGCAGGCCGTGACGTGGTCCTCGCCGGGCTCCAGCCCGCCGCCCGGCATGAACCAGAACCGCAGCGGCGTGCCGTCCGGCGCATGCGCGTGCACCGATTCGTACTCGATCAGCAGCAGCCGGTCGGCGGGATCGAACACCAGCGCGCGGGCGACGTAGCGGATCGCGGGGTTCGGGTCTCGGGTCTGTTCGCTCATGGCCCAGGTCGTTAGCAGACTTAGCGTGGCTCGCGGGATTCGGCCCGGTTGCCCCCCTGAAGCGGCGCCGGCATCCAGATCACCGCCGGCAGGCCGTGGGCGTCGCGCTCGGGCAGGTCCGGCAGCGGGCTCGCGCGGCCGAGGAGGATGTCGCGGGCGACGACGAGGCCGGCCATCGCGTCGAGGTGGTCGTCGGCACCGACGCCGCGCGGCCGTGCGCCGTGAACCAGCGTCTCCGGCAGCCCGGCGGCGACGAGGAGCGCCCGGCGCAGGTCCAGCCCGGCCTGCCGCTGCGGCCCCTTCTTGCCCGCCGCCAGCGCCCGGTCGCCGTTGAGGCGGCGGAAGGCGATCTCGGGATGGACCTCGTGCAGGCGCGCCGTCAGCGCCGGCCGCTCGCGCAGCAGGGCGTCCACCGCGCGGATGTAGCGGAAGATGTTGAAGCACTGGATCGAGGGCGCGAAGGGCGGCGCGCTGCCCGCGCGCGACAGCGCCTTGGCGGTCTCGTAGTCGTCGGCGAAGATCGCCGCGCGCGGCGGCACCGGGAACACGCTCGACCGGCCGGCGCCGAGATAGGCGCGTGCGGCCCGGTCGGCCGCCCGGCCTCCGCCCGTCGCGCGGTCCGGCAGTCCGATCGGCACGTCGATGCCGACCGAGACCGGCGCTTCCGGTCCGTCGAGGCACTCGGCGACGGTGGAAAACAGGGCCGCGCGGTGGCGGCCGGGATCGTCGAGGTCGAGCAGCACGCCGGCCCAGGCGCCGCGGCAGCCGTCGAGTCCCGCGATCCAGCGCGCCATTCCCGCTCCTTGTCTCGCCGTCCGGAGAACGCTATCGGCGCTTCTGTCTTACGGACGTCGCCCCGCCGACGGAAAGATGCCGCCATGACCGAGATCCGTCCGCGTCGCAGCGTGCTGTCCCTGCCGGGCTCGAACCCGCAGGCCCTGGAAGCGGCTCGCACCCTGCCGGTCGACGCGGTGCTGCTCGATCTGGAGGAGACCGTCCCGCCCGAGGCCAAGGACGTCGCGCGCAAGACGGTGGCCGCCGCGGTGACGGGCCGTGCCTACGGTCATCGCGAGGTGGTGGTCCGCATCAACGCGCTCGATTCGGCCCACGGCGAGGCCGACCTCGCGGCGATCGCCGCGGCCGGCCCCGACGCGATCCTGGTGCCGAAGGTGAGCGGCCCCGACGCCCTGGTGGCCGTCGGCGCCCGCTTGAGGCGCCTCGGCGCGGCGCCGGCGCTGCGGATCTGGGCGATGATCGAGAGCCCGCTCGCGGTGCTGCAGGTCGGCGCGATCGCCAGCGCCGCGCGCGACGTCGACACCCGCCTGTCCTGCCTCGTGGTCGGCACCGGCGACCTCGCCGCGGCGACCCGGATCCGCCGCGGCGTCCCCGGCCGCCCGGCGCTGATGCCGCTGCTGATGAGCGTCGTCGCCGCGGCCCGCGCCTACGAGATCGACGTCATCGACGGCGTGTTCGAGGCGACCGCCGACGAGGCCGGCTTCCGCGCCGAGGCCGAGCAGGCCCGCGACGGCGGCTTCGACGGCAAGGTGCTGATCGATTCCGCGCAGATCGCCGCCGCCAACGCGGTGTTCGGCCCGAGCCCGGATGCGGTCGCGCAGGCGCGTGCGGCGATCGCCGCCTTCGCCGCGCCGGCCGCCCGCGAGCGCGGCACGGCCGCGTTCCGGGGCCGAACGATCGACCGATCCCATGCCGATGAGGCCCATCGCATCGTCGCCCTGGCCGACGCCATCGCGGCGCGCCGGCCGTGAGCGACGCGCTGCCCGAGGTCGGCATCCGCGGGCTCGATCCGCGGCTGGCGGGGTGGGGGTTTCCGCGATGGGGCTCGGCCCAGGCCGCCGGCCTCGACCTCCATGCCTGCCTCGACGCGGCGCTCGACCTCGCGCCGCAGGGGCCGCCGGCGCTGATCCCCGCGGGCTTCACGGTGCTGATCCGCGATGCCGGCTGGTGCGGGCTGATCTTCCCCCGGTCCGGCCTCGGCCATCGCGCCGGGCTGGTGCTCGGCAACGGCACCGGGGTGATCGATGCCGACTACGAGGGCCCGCTGATGATCTCGGCCTGGAACCGCAACCCGGCGGGCGACCCGATCCGGATCGCGCCGGGCGAGCGCATCGCGCAACTGGTGTTCACGCGGGTCGCGCGGCCGCGGCTGGTCGTGACCGACGCGGATGAGCCGGCATCGGCGCGGGGCGTCGGCGGGTTCGGGTCGAGCGGCCGGTGACGAGGCCGAAGGATCGCGCCTCTTCTCCCTCCCCCCTCTGCGGGGGAGGGTGGGCCTCGCATCAGCGAGGGTCGGGAGAGGGGAGCGACCTATCCGGATAGCGCGCTCCCCTCTCCCGACCCGCTTCGCGGGCCACCCTCCCCCGCAGAGGGGGGGAGGGAAGAGAGCGCGGTCAGCCGAAAGCCCCACGCTGCGTCTACTCCGCCGCCGCCTTCGCCGGAACACATCCCTCCTCGGGCAGGCCGAAGCGGCCGATCGTGTCCTGCAGGCGCAGAGCCGCGTTGATCAGCGCCATGTGCGAGAAGCCCTGCGGGGTGTTGCCGCGCTGCTCGCCGGTCTCCGGGTCGATCATCTCGGCGAACAGCCCAACGTCGTTGCCGCGCGCCAGCAGGCGCTCGAACGCCGCCTTGGCCTCGCCGGTGCGGCCGTCGAGCGCCAGGCAGCCGACGCGCCAGAAGGCGCAGGCGGTAAACGTGCCCTCGTCGCCCGCGAGACCGTCGTCCATGCGGTAGCGGTAGATCAGGTCGCCGACGCCGAGCTCGTCCTCGATCGCGGCCAGCGTCTTGCGCAGGCGCGGGTCGCTCGGGTCGATCGCGCCGAACAACGCCACGCGCAGCACCGCCGCGTCGAGGTGGTGCGAGCCGTAGGCGCCGGTGAAGGCCTGCCGCTCCTCGTTCCAGGCCTTCTCCAGGTAGTCGGCGCGGATCTCGGCGGCGATCCGCTCCCAGGTCTCGATCTTCTCCGGCGGCACGCCCGCGATGTTGCGGCCGATCCGGGCGGCGTCGTTCAGCGCCACCCAGAGCATCGCCTTGGTGTGGAGCTGGTGGCGCGGGCCGGTGCGCAGCTCCCAGATGCCGTCGTCGGCCTCGTCGCGGCAGGCGATGGCGCGGCGGGTGAGGTTGTCGAGCACCTCGGGCAGGCGGTCGTGGACCTTCTCCGGCGGGTCGTACTCGACCGCTTCGAGGAAGACGCAGAGCGCACGCACCAGCTCGCCGTAGATGTCGTGCTGGTCCTGGCCCTCGGCGGCGTTGCCGATCAGCGGCGGCCCGACGTCGCGCCAGCCAGAGAGGTGGTCGAGCTCCTCCTCCGGCGGCATCGCCTCGGCGATGCCGTAGAGCAGCTTGGTGTCGCGGCCGAAGCTGCCGTCCGCTTCGCGCAGGAAGCGCAGGAACTCCGAGGCCTCGCGGACGTAGCCGAGCATCACGAAGGCGGTGACGGTGAAGGTCGCGTCCCGCATCCAGGTGAAGCGGTAATCGTAGTTGCGGTTGCCCGGAACCGCCTCGGGCAGGCCGGCGGTGGCCGCCGCGACGATGGCGCCCGACGGCGAGTAGGTCAGCAACTTCAAGCACAGGGCCGAGCGCAGCACCGCGTCGCGATAGGGGCCGTGATAGGTGCAGCGCTCGCTCCAGCGCCGCCAGTAGTCGATGGTCGCCGCGACCCGGCGCTCGGCGCCGGCGAAATCGTCGATCGCGGCCCGCTCCCCGTCCTCGCCGTGGGTGAGGACGAGGTAGGCGGTCTCGCCCGCCGCGATCGCGAACCGGCTCACGGCGACCGCGCCGTCGAGCCTCGGCTCGGGCGCGGCGTTGACGCGGAGCCGCTGCTTGCCGGCCTCGAACAGCACCGTCGCGCCGTCGGCGATCGGGATGCCGTCGCAGCGGGCGTAGTCGAAGGTCGGGTGCACCAGGAAGCGCCCGGCGACGTGGCCGTCGATGCAGGTGAGCAGGCGGATCAGGCGGCTCTCGCCCTCGCCGTCGGGCCCTTCCTCGGGCTCGGGGGTCGGCGGGTTGACCGGCATCACGTCGACCAGCCGGGCGCTGCCGGTCTCGGTGACGAAGGTCGTCTCCAGCACGTTGGTCTCGGGCAGGTAGCGCCGCGAGGTCGAGCGCAGGCCCTCGAACGCGATCCGGCAGGAGCCGCCCTTGTCGTCGTCGAGCAGCGCGAGGAACAGGGCCGGCGAATCGTGACGCGGCCAGCACAGCCAGTCGACCGAGCCGTCGCGGGCGATCAGCGCGGTCGAGTGGGTGTCGCCGATGACGGCGTAGTCTTCGATGGGCTTGTACAAGGCGATGCGTTTCCCGGAGGCTCGACCCGTTCTAACGCGTCGCATCCCCGGTTCGACCGTGCCTGACGAAATGTCACATAGGTTTATGTCCCGGCGTGGAATTCGGCGACGTGCTCGGCGACGATCGCGTCGAACGAGGCGTCGGCGGTGAAGCCGAGGTCGAGCGCGCGTTCGGTGGCGAAGGCCTCGGGCCAGGTCTCGATGACGCGGGCGACGGCCGGATCGGGCTCGCGGCGGATCAGGGCGACCGCCTTGTCGCCGCCGACCTTGCGCAGGGCCTCGATCTCCTCGGCCACGGTGGCCGACACCCCCGGCAGCGTCAGCGCGCGCCGCAGCCCGAGGCGGGCGAGGTCGAGCCCGGCCGCGTGCAGCAGGAAGCCGATCGCGGCCGAGGGGCTCGCGAACCAGTGGCGCACGGTCTCGGGCACCGGCAGGATCGCCGGCTGGCCGGCCAGCGGCTCGCGGATGATGCCGGAGAAGAACCCCGACGCCGCCTTGTTCGGCTTGCCCGGGCGCACGCAGATCGTCGGCAGGCGCAAGGCGATGCCGTCGAGGAAGCCGCGGCGGGAATAGTCGGCGACCAGCAACTCGCCCATCGCCTTCTGGGTGCCGTAGGAGGAAGCCGGCGTGACGATCCAGTCGTCGCCGATCACCGGCGGCAGCGGCGGCCCGAACACCGCGAGCGAGGAGGTGAACACCACCTTCGGCCGGTAGCCGTCGGCCAGGTGCGCGCGGCGGATCGCATCGAGCAGCAGGCGGGTGCCGTCGAGGTTGACCCGGTAGCCGAGCTCGAGGTTCGCCTCCGCCTCGCCCGAGACGACGGCTGCGAGGTGGAAGACGAGGCCTGGCCGCCCGGCGATGGCGGCGTCGGCCGCGCCCGGCGCGGTGAAGTCGGCGGCCTCGGTGCGGACGTTGCCGGCGAAGCCCGCGGGCGCGTCGGGCTGGACCACGTCGATCAGGGTCAGCGCGTCGAGCGGCGCGCCGCCGACGGCGCCGGACGCGACCAGGGCCTTGGTGAGCCGGCGGCCGATCATGCCGGCGGCGCCGAGGATCAGGGCGTGCATGGGAAGCTCCTTGGTCGGCATGTTCGGCCGCGATCGATCTGCGTTGCCCTACCGGCTCCCCCCCGCACCCGAGTCGGGCCTGCCCGACTCGGGCACACGACTTGGGCACACAAGGTGCGGATCTCGGGCAAGCCCGAGATCCGTCGGGGGGAGCGAAGGCGCGACGAGACTTTCGAAGGCGGTCAGGGAAGCGAGAAGCACCCGTATCGCTCACTGCATCAGGGCGAGCGCGCGCAGGAAGAAGTCGCGGCCGCCGAAGTTGCCGGATTTCAGCGCGAGCAGCATCGGATCGCCGCCGGCCGTGCGCAGGACGGGGACGCCGGCGGCGATCTCGGGGCCGAGCTGGAAGGCTTTCAGCCCGAGATGGTCGACCACCGCGCCGGAGGTCTCGCCGCCGGCGACCACGAGCCGGCGGACGCCGCGGGCGACGAGGTCCGCGGCGAGCCGCGCCAGCGCCGCCTCGATCGCCTGGCCGACCGCGGCGCCGCCGTGCCTGGCCTGGAGCGCGCGCACCGC
>NZ_VRVH01000222.1:0-7640 GCF_008040095.1 Methylobacterium sp. WL6
TGTCCGGGCCGGCGCGGCGCTCGCGGCCTGCGCCGTCGCGGCCGGCCTCCTCGTCACGGTGTCGGCCCTGTCCCACGGGTCGGTCGCCGCCTGGACGCTGCTCACGGTCGGCCTCGCCAACGCGATCCTGTTCCCGACGATCTTCGCGATGGCGATCGAGGGCCTGGGCGATCGCACGGCGCAGGGGTCGGGGATCGTCTGCGTGGCGATCGTCGGCGGAGCGATCGTGCCTGTGATCACCGGAACCCTCGCCGACCATGCCGGGCTCGGGACCGCCCTCGGGGTGCCGGTGCTGTGCTACCTCTGCGTGGCGGGCTACGGGCTGGCCAACCTGCGCACCGCTCGAGACGTGCCGGCCACCGGGCCGCTGCCGGCCTGAGCGTTCACGGGCGTACGAAACAAAAAAGCAAGGCCCGAGGCCTTGCTTTTCAAGCAGTCAATCTGGTTCGACCTTTAGTTGTCCTACGCATTGACTGCGTGGCGGTCGATTTTCCTCCCGAGACCCGGACCTTTGCGTTCCCTCTGAGGGGCTACGCAACCATCGCGGGTTGCTTATAGGAACAACATTTCGTCCTGTCACCGGGTCGAAGGGACAAATCTGCGTTTTTTCGCCGAGAAATTGCAGGGAACCGTCTCCGGGGCCGTCGGCGGGTGGCGAAGCGACGAAACCGGGCTCCGGCCGGCCCCGAAGACCCAAGCCGCTTGTGTTTTCCGGTTGCAATGTGTTGTGTGCCCCCGGCAACGGGATCGGCGTCCGCGCGCGCCGCCAGACCCGAACCGACCGCCGGATCCGTCAAAGAAGCCTCATGCGTCTGTCCCGCTACTTCCTGCCGACCTTGCGCGAGACGCCCAAGGAAGCCGAGATCGTCTCGCACCGGTTGATGCTGCGCGCCGGCCTCGTGCGCCAGGAATCGGCCGGCATCTACGCGTGGCTGCCGCTCGGCCTGCGGGTGCTGAACAAGGTCTGCGACGTGATCCGCACCGAGCAGGACCGGGCCGGCGCGGTCGAGCTGCTGCTGCCGACGATCCAGTCCGCCGAGCCGTGGCGGGAATCGGGCCGCTACGACGCCTACGGCAAGGAGATGCTGCGCATCAAGGACCGGCACGACCGCGAGATGCTGTACGGCCCCACCGCCGAGGAGGTCGTGACCGGGATCTTCCGGGCGAGCGTGCGATCCTACAAGGACCTGCCGAAGAACCTCTACCAGATCTCCTGGAAGTTCCGCGACGAGGTGCGCCCGCGCTTCGGCACGATGCGCTCGCGCGAGTTCCTGATGAAGGACGCCTACTCCTTCGACTTCGACCAGGCCGGCGCCCGCCACGCCTACAATCGCATGTTTGTGGCCTACCTGCGCACCTTCGCGGGCCTCGGCCTCAAGGCGATCCCGATGCGGGCCGATACTGGGCCGATCGGCGGCGACCTCAGCCACGAGTTCATCATCCTCGCCCAGACCGGCGAGAGCGAGGTGTTCTGCGACCGCGCCTATCTCGACTTCGAGATCCCGCCCGCGACCGTGGATTTCGAGGACGTCGCCGGCCTGCAGGGCCTCGTCGACGCCTGGACCTCGCACTACGCCGCCACCGACGAGATGCACGAGGCCGACGCCTTCGCCGAGGTGCCGGAGGAGAACCGCATGTCGGCCCGCGGCATCGAGGTCGGGCACATCTTCTATTTCGGCACGAAGTATTCCGAGCCGATGGGCGCCAAGGTCGCCGGCCCGGACGGGATCGAGCGCCCGGTCCACATGGGCTCCTACGGCATCGGCCCGAGCCGCCTGGTCGCCGCGATCATCGAGGCGTCGCACGACGAGGCCGGCATCATCTGGCCGGATGCGGTCGCGCCGTTCGACGTCGCGCTGATCAACCTGAAGACCGGCGACGCCGCGACCGATGCCGCCTGCGCCGAGATCCAGGGGACGCTCGAGGCCGCCGGCCTCAGCGTGCTCTACGACGATCGCGACGAGCGGCCGGGCGCGAAGTTCGCCACCGCGGACCTGATCGGCCTGCCCTGGCAGGTGGTGGTCGGCCCCAAGAGCCTGGCCGAGGGTAAGGTCGAGCTGAAGCGCCGCGCCGGCGGCGAGCGCGAGACCCTGGCGCCGGTGGACCTGATCACCCGCATCCGGCGTGCCTGAGGCTCCGATGGCGGTCGAAGCCGGCACCGAGGCGAGCACGCGGAAGCCGGCATGGCTGCGCGGGGCGACCGCGCCGTTCGCGGCCTTCGAGTGGATCATCGCCGGACGCTACCTGCGCGCGCGCCGCCGCGGCGGCGGCGTCTCGGTGGTGGCGTTCTTCTCGGTCCTCGGCATCGCACTCGGCGTCGCGACGCTGATCATCGTGCTCTCGGTGATGAACGGCTTCCGGACCGAGCTGCTGTCGAAGATCGTCGGCATCAACGGCCACATCTTCGTCACCCCGATCGACCGGACCTTCACCGATTTCGCCGACCTGTCCGAGCGCCTGTCGAAGGTGGCGGGCGTGCGGGCGGCGATTCCGCTGGTCGAGGGCCAGGCCTTCGCCTCGTCGCCCTACGGCGGCAGCGGCGTGCTGGTCCGCGGCGTGCGCGGCGACGACCTCGGGGCGATCGGCGGCATCGCCAAGTCGCTTCGCGGCGGCACGCTGGAGGGCTTCGACGACGGCTCGGGGGTGCTGATCGGCCGCCGGCTCGCCGACAGCCTGGCGATCCAGGCCGGCGACACCATCACGCTCTCGACGCCGAAGGGCGCGACCACGGCCTTCGGCACCGCGCCGCGGACCAAGAGCTACACGGTCAAGGCGATCTTCGAGATCGGCATGACCGAGTTCGACTCGACCTTCGTGTTCATGCCGCTCGCCGAATCGCAGGCGTTCTTCAACCGCGAGGGCGACGTCAGCCTGATCGAGATCTACATCGACAACCCCGACGCGGTCGCCGCCATGCGCGAGCCGCTGGAGCTGGCGGCCGAGCGGCCGGTGCTGCTCACCGATTGGCGCCAGCGCAACCGAACCTTCTTCGGGGCGCTCGAGGTCGAGCGCAACGTGATGTTCCTGATCCTGAGCCTCATCGTCGTCGTGGCGACCTTGAACATCGTCTCCGGCCTGATCCTGCTGGTGCGCGACAAGTCGAGCGACATCGCCATCCTGCGCACCATGGGCGCGACCCCCGGCACGGTGATGCGCGTCTTCCTGATCAACGGCGCGCTGATCGGCCTCGTCGGCACCCTGTCGGGCCTCGGGCTCGGCATCCTGATCACGCTGAACATCAAGCCGATCCAGCGCGTGCTGTTTCCCGGCGCCTGGGACCCGACGGTGCGGTTCCTCGCCGAGATCCCGGCCGAGATGAACCCCACCGAGATCACCGTCGTGGTGCTGACCTCGTTCCTGCTCGCGCTCGCCGCGACGGTCTATCCCTCCTGGCGCGCGGCCCGGCTCGATCCGGTGCAGGCGCTGCGCTACGGCTGAGCGGCAGTTCCATGAGCGGCACCTCCGAGAGCGCCGGCATCCCGCCGGTGCCGGCCCTGTTCTTTTCCCGCGTCGAGCGGCGCTATGCGCAGGGCGACCGGTCGCTCGACATCCTGCGCGGGGCCGACCTCGCGATCTGGCCGGGCGAGCTGGTCGCGCTGGTCGCGCCGTCGGGCGCCGGCAAGTCGACTCTGCTGCACCTCGCCGGTTTGCTGGAGCGGCCGGACGGCGGCGAGGTCTACGTCGGCGGCCAGCCGACCGCAGCGATGAAGGATGCCGAGCGCACGCGCTTCCGCCGTGAGGAGATGGGCTTCGTCTACCAGTTCCATCACCTGCTGCCGGAGTTCTCGGCGCTGGAGAACGTGGTGATGCCCCAGCTCATCCGCGGGCTCGGGCGGGGCGAGGCGAAGGCGCGCGCCACCGAGCTCCTGAGCTTCCTCGGCCTCAAGGACCGCCTCGTCCACCGGCCGGCGGAGCTGTCCGGCGGCGAGCAGCAGCGCGTCGCGATCGCGCGCGCCGTCGCCAACGGCCCGCGCCTGCTGCTCGCCGACGAGCCCACCGGCAACCTCGACCCCTCGACCGCGGGGCACGTCTTCTCGATCCTGCTCTCGCTGGTGCGCGCTTCCGGCCTCGCCGCCCTCATCGCCACCCACAACCTGGAGCTTGCCGCCCGCATGGACCGCCGGGTCACGATCCGCGACGGGCTGATCCAGCAGCTGGACTGAGCGGCGCACGGCGCGGTTCGGGATCCGCGCTCCATCCGTGCCGAATCGGAGCATTCGTCGCGAGATCCGCGCAGGCGTTGCAACCGAAACGAAGGGTCGCGGATTACCCGTTCGGACACGCACGAAGCGTCTCCGCTCCGGTGCCGGCGCGCCGGCCAAGCTGCCCAGGTGAGACCCAGATCCATGTCGACGACGTCCGTTGCTCTCGTCCTCGCGCTCGTCGCGCTCCTCGGCTTCGCCGCCCCCACGACGGCGTCGGCGGCCCCCGCCCCCGCGACCGTGACCAAGGTCGCCGAGGTGACGCCCCCCGTCCGTCCGGTCTCGGCCACCGAGGGCGAGGACGACGGCGGCACCTGCAGCCGGATCCGCCGCCGTCTCTGGGTCGAGGGCGAAGGCTGGATCGTTCGCCGTATCACCACTTGCCGTTGAGCGGGATCGACTTCGGCGCCGCGCGCAATTCTGTGGGCAACAGCGCTCGCCGCGCGGTTTAAGCAGTCTTCGCCCGTGGCTTGGGCGGGCCGACCGGAACGAGATCGGCGAGACCGGGGTTTGCCCCGCATGTCAGCGTCCCGACCGGAGTTGCGATCCATGACCCGTCACCATCCGTCCCGCTCGCGGATCGCCGCCCGGTTCGCGCTCGCCGCCGCCCTGTCGCTCGGCGTCGGGGCCGCGCACGCTGAGACCGTGCGCGTCGCACCCTACGGCTACGGCTCGGCCTATGGCGGTCCGGTCGGGTACGGCTTCGCCGATGAGGCGGTGCGCGGTGCGTATATCGGCGCGCCCTTCAGCAGCGTGCCCTCGCCGAACCGCATCGTCCCGGCCCCCTGGAGCTACGGCACCTACGGCATCCCGACGATCTCGGGCCTGCGCGAGGCACCGGTGGCGGCGCCGAGCCTGACCGTGATCAACCCCGGCCTTCACCCGGCCTCCCGCCGCGGGCAGGGGCCGCGCATCCTGTCGCGCGGACGCGATGGCGCCTGGACCTCGGGCGGGCAGGTCCAGTCCGGGAACGGCGTCTCGGTCGTCACGGTCTCCGTGCCGCGGCGCTGAGCGTCATCGGCGTTCGGGCTCGGTGAGCGCCGCGTACCACGCGGCATAGGGCGTGTTGCGCGGATGGCGCCCGCCCTGGTCCTCGGCTCCATCCGTCCACCAGACCGGCCCGCGCTCGCCGAGGGCTTCCTTGGCGGCCTGCACGGCGCCGCGCGCCGACCGCAGCAGCGCCGGAGCCTGGGGATCGCCCTTCCGTTCGGCCCGCTTGGCCGCCCCGACGGCGCGGCGCGCATCCATCAGCGCGTCGACGTGGCGTTGCCGGGCCGCTTCCGGCAGGCGCGGGTCGGTGCAGCGCCAGAGCCGCTCCCCGACGACGAAGTAGCGCCCGTCCGGCGTGCGCGGGTACGGCGCCGCCTCCGCCCCCTCCGACCTTCCTGTCGCGGTCACGCTCGCCTCCCGCACCCGCAATCGGGGTTCCCGCTCGTCCTCGGCGCCGCGTCGGCGCCGACCGGCGTTCGTACGATTCCGTCGCCGATCATCCACGTGTGCGCGAGCCGAGACTGCATCTTAAGGTTTTTAAGGCCTGGTTGCACCAGAACCCGTTTCCATCGGTATCGCGCGCCATGCACATCGTCATCGTCGATTCGAGCCGCGTCGTCCTCAAGATCATCACCGGGCTGCTGGAACCGCGCGGGCATGTCGTGAGCGCCTTCACGGACTCGGCCGCCGCCCGCGATTTCCTGGAGGAGACCCCGAGCGTCCGGGTGCTGATCACCAGCCTCGAGGTCCGGCCGGTGACGGGACTGGAGCTGTGCTGGTCGGCCCGGCTCCTCGCCGAGGCGCGCCGCCCCCTCTACGTCGTCACGATGTCGTCGGCGCGCAACGCGCGGAACCTCGCCGAGGCCTTGGACAGCGGCGCCGACGACTTCATCGAGAAGCCGCCGAGCGCCGAGGAGCTGCATGCGCGCCTTCGCGCGGCCGAGCGCTTGACCACGATGCAGAACGAGCTGATCCGGCTCGCCGAGACCGACCCGCTCACCGGCCTGCTCAACCGCCGCGCCTTCTTCGCCCGGGTCGGCGCGGCGACCGAGCGCGCCGGCAACCACGGGGCGCTCTCGGCCGTGCTCGCCGACATCGACCATTTCAAGCGCATCAACGACGAGCACGGCCACGATGTCGGCGATGCCGCGATCAAGGCCGTAGCCGAGCTTCTGGGCGCCCAGGGGATCGTCGGGCGCCTCGGCGGCGAGGAGTTCGCGGTGGTGCTGCCCGGACTTTCCCTCGCGGAGGCCGAGGCCGTCGCCGGGCGCCTCCGCCTGCAGGTGAGGGACCTCCGCATCCGCGGATCGCGCGGCCCCGTGCGCATGACGTGCAGCTTCGGCGTCAGCACCTGGTGCGAGGGCGACAGCGTCACCGCGCTGACCAAGCGTGCCGACATCGCCCTCTACGAGGCCAAGACCTCCGGGCGCGACCGCGTCGTCTCGGCCGAGAACGACCTCGTCCTCGCCCGCGCCGGCTGAAGCCCGGTCCGCTTCGCCGGCACGGGGACCCGCCGTCCTGCGTCGCTCGGTCGTCGCGGAGACGGAGGGACGTTAAGGTTGATCGCGCTGTGCCTGCGCGAGACACGCGTTAAGTATAAGCCTGGCGCCGTATCTGATTTCGACACAAGTCGACTGCGAAAGACCGCAGGATTCGTCTGGAACGAGTCTTGAAACACTTCTTCCGACCCCGGCCGAATTGTGCCATGCCGGGAAAGAAGGGTGCGCGGTATGAGTACGGCCGTAGATGTCCTGGTGTTCGACGAGCCCCAGGAGCTGAATCCCGCCTTCCGCGCGACGCTGGAGCACATGCCGGCGCTCCATACGATCGGCGAGGCCGACCTCGACCAGGTCGACCCGGCCAACACCGTCGCGCTGATCTTCCTGGACGAGACCCGGCTGCAGGTCGGGCTCAGCCACCTCGTGGACCTCAAGGCACGCCTGCCGGCGCTGCGGACGCTGGTGGCGTTCCAGGCGCTGAACGCGGCCGACGTCGACGCGCTGCGGGAGGCCGGGGCGGACGCCTTCGTGGCCCGCTCCGCCACGCCGCGGGACCTCTGCAACGCCGTGCTGGCCCTGGCCGAGGGCGCCCCGCGGCTGATCGCCCGGAGCGAGGTCGAGGCGGGCACGGCCCCGTCCGCGGAGCCGGCCGACAGCCTCGGGCTGACGCCGCGCGAGGCCGAGGTCCTGCGCTTCCTCAGCGCCGGCTTCAGCAACAAGGAGGTCGCGCGCCGCCTGATGCTGTCGGTCCGCACGGTGGAGACCCACCGCCTCAACCTGCGGCGCAAGACCCAGACCGGACGGTTGAAGGATCTGGTTTCGCTCGCCCGTCAGCTCGGCCTCGCGCCGGTGCTCGACACCGAGCAGGGCCGTCGCGGGGCCGAATCGGCGCGGGCCAGCACGGGCGAGGGTCCGGCGCGCCATTGAGCGCGCCGCGACCCGGGCGGGG
>NZ_VRVH01000223.1:0-7616 GCF_008040095.1 Methylobacterium sp. WL6
GCGCCGAACCCGGCCCACGTCGCGCTCGCGCAGGCCGAGGCGGCGCTGGCGGAGCGCGGCGGGCGGCTGTTCCTGTGCACTCAGAACGTCGACGACCTGCACGAGCGGGCGGGCTCGCGTGCCGTCGTCCACATGCATGGCGAGCTGCTGAAGGGCCGCTGCACCGCCTGCGCCGGCACCTTTCCCTGTCCCGGCGACCTCGACGTCGCCGATGCCTGCCCGCTATGCTCGGCGGTCGGCACGTCGCGGCCCGACGTGGTGTGGTTCGGCGAGATGCCCCACCACCTCGACGCGATCCAGGCGGCGCTGTCGGCCGCGGACCTGTTCGTCGCGATCGGCACCTCGGGGGCGGTCTACCCGGCGGCCGGCTACGTGCGGCTGGCGCAGGCGCGGAACATCCCGACCTGCGAGCTCAACGCCGAGCCCTCCGACAACGCGGACGCGTTCGACGAGGCCCGCTACGGCCCGGCCAGCGAGACGGTGCCGGCCTTCCTCGCCGCTCTCACATCGTGATCCGATGCAATGGCGCAGGAACACCTGCAGAATAACGCAGGCTGCGACCGCACAGGTTTGAAAAACCACGGGAATTGCGTTCGGAAACTCAATATCCGCTTGCGCGCAATCGGACTTTCTCGGCCGAATCACGCAGGATCGCCGTGTCAAGACATGGACGCTCACGGCGCTGTGCGTACAATGGACAAGCTTGGTGCGGTTGCCGCGGCACGTACCGGCGTTCGATGAAGCCACACGGGAGCCAAAAGCCCATGCAGAACTTCACGGTCACGGCCCGCGAGCGCGACACCGTCCTGGCGGCCCTGCGCTATTACCAGTTCTACCGGATGCAGGGGCATCCGTTCGACCCCCGCCAGGATCACCTCATCGACGCCATCGCCGCCGAGACCGGCGAGGCCCTCGACGTCGCCGAGATCGACGACCTCTGCGCCGGGCTCAACGGCAACGCGCACGCCCTCGGCGCCGCCTCCGCCCGCTTAGCCTTCGACGCGATGGCCTGACGAAGCCTCCGCGGGGCGAGGACACGGTCTCCGCCCCCGACCCACGATCGTTTCGCCGCGACCGACCGTTTCGCAAACCGTTTCACCGCCGCCGGCGTCGTCGCCGCAAACGGTTTTTTTCAGCCCGCCGCACGTCCGCGCCCGACCGGCTCCGCCCCACATGGGTCCTTCCGATCCGGCGCGCGAACCCAACCGAGCCTCCACCGGCCCCCGCATCCGACGGACGACGGCGGAGGCTCGTGCTTACGGCGCCGCCTTGAGCTGCGCCTCGGCGCGGGTCAACGCCGCCTCGCAGGCCTTGGCGTCGCCCTTGCCGTCGGCGGTGCGGGCCTCGTCGAGCGCCACCTTGGCCTGCTGGGCGGCGTCGCCTCCCTTTCCGGCCTCGGCCGACTTCTCCGGCGGAGCCTGCGGCGACTGGCCGGGCGCGTTGCCTTCCGTGCCGGTCACGCCCTCGCCGCCGCGCTTGGCCGCGGCGCCCTGGCCGCTGGTCGAGGCCGAGATCGCCTCGGTCGACTCCGCCTTCACCCGCTTCTCCAGCCCGGCGATCCGATCCGAGCAGGGCGAGGCCGAAACCGGCCCGATCAGGCCGGGCGCCGCGAGCGCGGACACGGCGAGCAGGGTGGCGAGGTACGCAGGACGCGTCATCGAATGAGATCTCCGGTGGTTGGGAGCCGAGAGGGACCGACAGGACGATCCCGGTGGCTCCGTGACGGAAACGCGGCATCCACCGGCAAGGCTCCGCCGAAACGCGACGTCGCGGAAAATAGAAGCCTCGGACACGGAGCTTTTCGCAAAACGCCGAGGGGCCCGCTCTTCCGGTGGAAGAGGGGCCCCTCGGTCGTCCGGTCCGTCGCCGCGCCGGCGGGCGGCGCGGCTTCCTTGGCTCAGGCGCTGAGCTGATCGCGGATCGGCAGCTGCCGCACGCGGCGGCCGGTGGCCGCGAACACCGCGTTGGCGATCGCCGGCGCCACCGGCGGAACGCCGGGCTCGCCGACGCCGCCGAGCGGCCCGTCCCAGGTGCCCGAGTTGACGAGGTGCACGCGGATCACCTTCGGCGCGGCATCGATCCGGATGATCTCGTAGCCGTCGAAGTTGTTCTGCTGCGCCCGGCCGTTCTTGAAGGTGATCTCGGAGGTGAGCGCGAGGCCCATCCCCATCACCACGGCGCCTTCCATCTGCGAGCGGATGCGCTCCGGGTTCACCTGCGGCCCGCAATCGATCGCGATGTCGACCGCGACGACCTTCACGCCGCCCTTCGGGTCGACTTCGACCTCCGCCGCGACCGCGGTGTGGGTGACGAAGCTGTAATGCCCCGCGATCCCGAGGCCCCGGCCCTTCTCGAGCTTGCGGCCCCAGCCGGCGCCACCGGCCGCCGTCTCGATCACCCGGCGCAGGCGCCCGGTGTCGATCGGGTACAGCTTGGGATCCTCGCCGTGGTTCCAGACATCGCCGATCGAGGTGGGATCGATCTTGCGCGCCGGGCCGATCAGGTCGAGCAGGTAGTCCTTCGCGTCGCGCCCCGCCGCGTGCGCCAGCTCGGCGACGAACGATTGGATCGCGAAGGCGTGCGGGATGTTCGAGACCGAGCGGAACCAGCCGATCCGCACGTGGGCGGCCGCCTCCGGGTTCTCCAGCCGGATGTTCGGCACCGCGAACGGCGTGTTGACCAGGCCCATGCCGAGCTCGAACGGCAGCTCGTGCTTCGGATCGGGCGCGAAGATCGAGCCGATCGTAGGCGCCGCCGAGCGGTGGAGCCAGGCCACCGGCATGCCCTTGTCGTCCAGGCCCGCTTCGAGGTGCTCGGCCGAGATGGTGTGATAGTAGCCGTGGTGGATGTCGTCCTCACGGGTCCAGGTGAGCTTCACCGGCGCGCCGCCGACCTCGCGCGAGCAGAGCGCGGCCTCGACCACGTAGTCGGGCTTCGACTTGCGGCCGAAGCCGCCGCCGAGCAGCGTCACGTTCACCCGAACCTTGTCGGCGGGAAGCCCCAGCGCCTTGACCAGCCGGTCGTGCGCCGCCTGCGGCCCTTGCGTGCAGGCCCAGGCCTCGCACGCGCCGTCCTTCACCTGCGCCACCGCCGCCGGCGGCTCCATCGGAGCCTGGACGAGGTGGGGCACGAAGTAGTCGGCCGTCAGCTTGGTCTTGGCCTTGGCCATCGCCCCGTCGACGTCGCCCTGGTTGCGCACGACCTTGCCGGGCGCGCGCGCCGCCTTCTCGAGCTCGGTGCGGAACGCGTCGGTGTCGTAGCCGGCGTTCGGGCCGTCGTCCCAGACGATCTTCAGCGCCTCGCGGCCCTTCATCGCCGCCCAGGTGTTCTTGGCCACGACCGCGACGCCGCCGAGCGGCATGAACTCCGAGGGGATCTCGCCGCCGTCGATCTTGAACACCTTCACGACGCCGGGGACCTTCCGGGTCTCTGTATCGTCGAAGCTCACGACCTTGCCGCCGTAGACCGCCGGGCGCGCGACCAGCGCGTACAGCATGCCCTCGCGCTTCGTGTCGAGGCCGTAGACCGCCTTGCCGGTGGTGATGTCGCGGTTGTCGATGATGCCGATCTGGCCCTTGCCGATGTAGCGGAAGGCCTTGGGGTCCTTCAGCACCACGCTCTCGCGGGCCGGCACGGGCAGCTCCGCCGCGATCGCCGCGACGTCGCCGTAGCCGAGCGTGCGCTTCGACTTGGCATGCGTCAGCACGTGGTTCTCGGCCGTCACCTCGGAGGCCGGCACGTTCCACTGCTTGGCCGCCGCCTGGATCAGCATCAGCTTGGCCGCCGCGCCCGCGTGGCGGAAGTGCTGGAAGAAGTGGCGCAAGCTGCGCGAGCCGTCCGTGTCCTGGTTGCCAAAGCGCTCCTCGTCGCCCCAGGCCTGCACCACGCCGACCTTCGACCATTCGGCCTCCAGCTCGTCGGCGACGACGAAGGCGACCGAGGTGCGCACGCCCTGGCCCATGTCGGAGCGGTGGTTGGTCACGGTCACGCGGCCGTCGGCGGCGATCGCCACGAAGATCTTCGGGTCGTCGCGCCAGCCGTGCGGCATGCCGTCGGCGCCGAACTTCGCCGGCTCCTGGGCCTTGGTCTCGGCCTTGGCGGTGTCGCGCAGGTTCACCGCAAGCACGAAGGCGCCGAGCCCGCCGAGGATGGCGCGGCGGCTGACGTTGGCGATCAGGGTTGGCCGGGTCGGCGCCTCGGCGGCGAGGTCGGCGATCATCTTTGCGTCATGGATCACAGGCGCTCTCCCTTGCTGGCGGGCGCCTGACCGGCGGCCTGGTGGATCGCGGCGCGGATGCGCGGGTAGGTGCCGCAGCGGCAGATGTTGCCGCTCATCTGCTCGTCGATCTGCGCGTCGGTCGGCTTCGGCGTATCCTTCAGGAGCGAGGCCGCCTGCATGATCTGGCCGCACTGGCAGTAGCCGCACTGCGCCACGTTGAGGTCGCGCCAGGCCACCTGCACCGGATGGTTGCCGTCGGGGGAAAGCCCCTCGATGGTCGTCACCTCCTGGTCGGCCGCGGCCGAGATCGGGGTGGTGCAGGAGCGGGTCGCGGTGCCGCCGAGGTGGATCGTGCAGGCGCCGCACAGCGACTGGCCGCAGCCGAACTTGGTGCCGACCAGGCCGAGCTCGTCGCGCAGGTACCACAGCAGCGGCATGTCGGGGTCGCCGTCGAAGCTGCGTGGCGCTCCGTTCACCGTCAGTTTGATCATTCGCAAACGTCCTGTGTGAATGCGGATCGCACCGGGACGGCGCGACGGCCCGGGCGACGCGAAGGCCTCCCGTGCCGCGACGCCCCCCGGGTCCGCATGTCGTTCTCAGAATGAATTCAATCTACGGCATGCCTGCTGCGCGGTGCAACGCGGGCAAACGACCGCACGCGGCCCGAGCCCGGCGCCTGGGGCATGCCGTGTGCGTTGGCGCACGCACACATAGGAGGGAACGGGCGGATAGCCGAATCCCGATCCGCCACCTACGATGACCAGCTCGATGGGCATTGAGGGCGATGGAAACGGTGAGCTTGGCAGAGGCAAAGGCGCGACTCAGCGCGCTCATCGACCGAGTGGTCGCCGGCGAAGCCGCTGTCGTCACGCGTCTCGGGCGCGAGGTGGCACGGCACAGTGCCATGCCGGGACCGAAGCGGCCGATCGATATCGCGACCCTCAGGGCCGTCACCGCCGCGATGCCGCTGCAGCCGGAGGGTGCCGCGACGTTTGTGCGCGCGATGCGGGACGACGAACGGTACTGATGCCGTATCTCGATACGTCGGTCTCGGTCGCGGCGTAGACCGAGGAGCGGGAAACCGCCCGGATGCGGGCTTGGCCCACCGCCTGGGCAGGCGGGGACCTCGCCATCAGTGCCTGGGTCGCCACCGAGTTCTCGGCACCGCTCTCGATCAAGTTCCGCACGGGCACGATCGATTCGCAGCATCGTTCGGTGGCCCCGTCGGCGTTCACGCGCCTGACGGCTACGTCGCTCGTGATGCTGCCGATCGACGAGAGGACGTTTCGGACGGCGGCACGCTTCGCGGACCAGACCCATCCCGGCTTTCGCGCTGGAGATGCGCTTCATCGGGCGATCGCCGCCGATGCCGGCCTGACGCTCGCGACCCTCGACACGCGCCCCGCAGAGGCGGGTGCGGCCGCGGGCGTGCCCGTCGAACGCCTGTGACATCGAGCGACGATGCGCGCCGCCATCCCGGCTGGCCTGGAAGTGGGGCGCCTCAGACCGTGACCTGCGTCCCCACCTCCACGACCCGGCCCGTGGGGATCTGGAAGAAGTCCGTCGCGTCGTTGGCGTTCTTGGCGAGCGTGATGAAGATCCGGTCCTGCCACAGCGGCATCCCGGAATGGGCGGCCGGGCGGATCGAGCGGCGCGACAGGAAGAACGACGTCGCCATGATGTCGAACTTGAAGCCCTCCTTGCGCAGCAGCACGAGGGTTTTTGGGATGTTCGGCGTCTCCATGTAGCCGAACTTCATCACGACCTTGTAGAAGCCCGGCCCGATCGGCTCCAGCCGCACCCGGTCCGGCCCGTTGGCGCGGGGGGTGTCGACGGTCTCGACCGTGAGGATGACGTTCTTCTCGTGCAGCACCTTGTTGTGCTTGAGGTTGTGCAGGAGGGCCGCCGGCGCGATCTCGGGATCGCTCGTCAGGAACACCGCGGTGCCGCGCACGTGGTGCGGCGGGCTCTTCTCCAGCATGCCGACGAGCTCGAGGATCGGCACGTCGGTCTTGCGGGTCTTGTTGAACAGGATCGTGACGCCCCGCACCCAGGTCCACATCAGCACGATCAGGCCGGCGGCGAGCAGCAGCGGCACGTAGCCGCCCTCGAACACCTTGAGCAGGTTCGAGAGCAGGAACAGAAACTCGATCACGATGAACGGCAGCATCAGGGCGGCGGCCGCCACGGGCGACCAGTGCCACAGCCGCCAGACCACGAGGAAGGTCATGCTCGCGGTGAGCAGCATCGTGCCGGTGACCGCGATGCCGTAGGCCGAGGCCAGAGCCGAGGACGAGCGGAACACCACCGCCAGCACCACGACGCCGATCATCAGCAGGCCGTTGATCTGCGGCAGGAAGATCTGCCCCGAATGCGATTCGGAGGTGTGGCGGATCTCGAGCCGCGGCAGCAGGCCGAGCTGGATCGCCTGCCGGGACAGGGAGAACGCCCCGGTGATGACCGCCTGGCTCGCGGTGACGGTGGCGAGCGTCGCCAGGATCACCATCGGCAGCAGCGCCCATTCGGGAAACAGCTGGAAGAACGGATCGGTGGTCTCGGGCTTTTCCAGCACCAGGGCCGCCTGGCCGAGATAGTTCAGGGCCAGCGACGGGAAGACGAGGCCGAGCCACGCGATCTGGATCGGCCGCCGGCCGAAATGGCCGAGGTCGGCGAACAGCGCCTCCGCGCCGGTGACGGCGAGGAAGACCGCGCCGAGGGCGACGAGGGCGCCGGTGCCGTGGCCGAGCAGGTAATGCACGGCGTACCACGGGTTCAGCGCCTTGAAGACGGTGAGGTTTCCGACGATGTGCGGCACCGCGGCGAGCGCCAGCGCCAGGAACCACAGCACCATCACCGGCCCGAAGAAGGCCGCGACCTTGCTGGTGCCGCGGCTCTGCACCAGGAACAGCGCGAGGATGATCGCCACGGTGATCGGCAGCACCGAGCCCTCGAAGGCCGGGGTGACGAGCTTCAGCCCCTCCACCGCCGACAGCACCGAGATCGCCGGGGTGATCACCGCATCGCCGTAGAACAGCGCCGCACCGAGCAGGCCCAGCGCGAACACGATCCGCGATCCGCCGAGCGCCTTCCGCGCCAGCGCCATCAGCGAGAGGATGCCGCCCTCGCCGTTGTTGTCCATGCGCAGCAGGATCGCGACGTACTTCACCGTCACGATCAGGAACAGCGCCCACAGGATCAGCGAGGCGGTGCCGAGCACCTCCTCCGCCAGCAGGATGTTGTCGTAGCGGGCCGGCACCAGCGCCTCGCGGAAGGCGTAGAGCGGGCTGGTGCCGATGTCGCCGTAGACCACGCCGACCGAGCCGACGGCCAGCGTCCAGAGGCCCGGTGCGGCGTGCGCCCGGCCCTCCGCCGGGTCGACGGCGCCGGCGGGGTGCAC
>NZ_VRVH01000224.1:0-7577 GCF_008040095.1 Methylobacterium sp. WL6
CTCGCGCGGCATGCCGGCCGGGCGGGAACCCGGCCGGCACGCCGCGGGGCCGGGTCACGCCGGGGTCGGCGCGACGATCTGAAGGGAGGCCGCCTTCGAGTCCTTGGCGCCCTCCAGCCAGTTGAACCGGCTGGTGCTGAGCAGGATGAAGTGGATCAGCAGCGCGAGGACGAAGAGGAAGGTGAACAGCGCCACCAGCGTGCGGCGGGGATCGAACAGGAGCCAGACCTTGTGCATGGTGTCCTCCCTTACGAGATCATCGAGACGAGGCCGTGGACGGCTTGGGCCCCGCCTTCGAGCATGGCGTAGCCCTTCGGCCCGGGCAGCCACGGGCGCCACATCCAGACCAGGATGTGCGCGACCACGGCGATCGCGGTGAAGATGATGAAGCTCGTCAGGAAGATCGCGTGGAACTCCTTGGCTTCGGGTTCCGTCAGCCCCGAGAGGCTGCTCGGTCGTTCGAGCGTTCCGGGATTGGCCATGGTTGAAGTACCTCCGTTTGGCTGACCGCGCGGCAGGGTCGCGCGGGGGTGAGCGCCGTGGCGGCGTTGGGTGCCACGACCGGACTTCCACCCGTTCTGCCCGGACGGAAGCGTCTCGAAGGGCTCGGCCGGCGCGAAGCGCGATCCGGCGCGGCCCGAAGGCGTCAGCCCATGAAGGCGTAGGGGATGGCCGAGACCGCCATGGCCTTGGCCTCGCCGAAGACCGAGCGGCGCTGGGCCGGGCGGCCCGGCTCGCGCGCCGGCATCACGCGCTGGGCGATCGCGGCGGCGAGGAAGAACGGGTAGGCCGCGCCGAGGATGACCTTGAACTGGACCTCCTCCTGGTGGAGCCGGGACGTCGCATCGATCGATCGGGCCATGGATGTCCTCCTGGGCGCTGGGGCCGGCGCAGGGCGCGGGCTCGGCGGGGTGCGGGCGGATTCGTCCGGCCGGAGCCGGGGCGAAGGGGTGTGGGCGGCAGGGATCGGCAGGCTCGCGGACGCGCTCATGCGGCGACTCCGAGCTTCAGGGCGTCGTGGGCGGTCTCGACGTGCCCGGGTGCGACCTCTCCGGCGCCGTCGCGGCGGGCGCCGCGCTCGGCGGCATCGCGCAGGCGCTTGGCCATCGAGATCCGGACCAGGACCGGCTGGCGCTCGACATGCGCGTCGAGGAGCGCCCGCGCGGCCTCGTTCCACGGCAATTCGCGATGCATCCGCGCCGGCGTCGCCTCGACCGCATCCATGTCGCGGGCGAGCGGCAGGATGTGGAAGAGCATGTCGAACAGCGCGTTGCAGACTTCCTGCACGAGGTAGGTCGCGCCGGAATAGCCCATGAACGGCGTGCCGGTGTGCCGCCGGATGATCGCGCCGGGGAACGAGGCCGGCACGAACACCGCCCGGCAGCCGCTCTCGGCCGCGTACATCCGCTCGTTGAACGAGCCGAACAGCACCAGCGGCGGATCGTTCGCGATGGCCGCGCGCACGGCCGCGTTGTCGGGCTTGGCGCCGGGCTTTCGCGCGAAGGCGAAAGTGCAGGGCAGCCCCATCTCCTCCTCGAGGAAGTGGCGCACGCCGCGCGCGTAGGTGTCGGTCGCGACGATGCCGAAGCTCGCGGTGCCGAAGAAGTCCTGCGTCACCGAGCGCCACAGGTCCCAGACTGGCTTGATCGTGGTGTGCTTCTCGCGCTCGATGAACGGCTCGGGATCGAGGCCGAGGATCTCGCCGAGCGAGCGCAGGAACTTGGTGGTCGAGAGCACGCCGATCGGCGCCTGCAGGTAGGGCCGCCTCAGGTCCTCGCAGAGCAGGCGCCCGAACTCGCGGTAGAGGCAGACGTTGGCGTCGGCATTGACGAGCTTGGGCACGTCGGCGAGATGCGAGCCCAGCGGGAAGACCAGGTTGATCTCGGCGCCGATCCCCTCGACCAGCCGCCGGATCTCGGCGAGGTCGGAGGGCATGTTGAAGGTGCCGTAGGCCGGCCCGATGAGGTTGACCCGCGGGCGCTCGCCTTCCTTGCGCGCGGGACGCGCCGGGATGCCCTTCTTGGCGAAGCGCTTGGCGCCGTATTCCTGCCAGAGCCAGCGCATCGCCCGGTCGGCGGTCTGCCACTGGTCCTCGTCGATGGTGCGCGGCAGGAAGCGCTGGATGTTGGTGCCCTCCGGCGTGACCCCGCCGCCGATCATCTCGGCGATCGAGCCGGTGACGACGACGCTGGGCTGGCCGGGATCGAGCACCGCATGCGCCCGCTTCATCGCGCCCTCGGTGCCGTGGCGGCCGAGCTCCTCCTCGCCGAGGCCCGTGACGACGATCGGAAGCTCGTGCGGCGGCAGCGCGTCGGTGTAGTGCAGCACCGAGGTGACCGGCAGGTTCTCGCAGCCGACGGGGCCGTCGATGATGACCTGCAGGCCCTTGATCGCCGTGAAGACGTAGACGGCACCCCAATACCCGCCGGCGCGGTCGTGATCGAGGACGAGCATCAGGCCATCTCCCCGATAGGATCGTGGTCGTGCTTCTTCGACGCGGGCGCCCGCGCCACGCTCTTGCGCAGCTGCGGCACCGCCTCCCAGACGCCGGCGGCGTGGCCGGTCCCGACGCCCTCGAAGAAGCCGCGCATCGCGTCGAAGCGGCCCTTGTTGCCGAGCGCGGCGTTGATCACCTTGGCGAGCGAGCCGGCGCCGGCGACGCCCATCAGCGGCCGTGCCGAGATCAGGTTGGTGAAGTACAGAGCCGGCGTGCCGGCCTCCTTGGCCTTCTGCACCACCGGCGTGGTGCCGACGGCGAGGTCGGGCCGGTATTCGCGCATCGCGGCGAGGTCGTCCTCGAGCGAGGCCCGGAACTTCACCTGGACGCCGCGGGCCTCGAGCCAGTCGCGGTCGGCCTCCGCCCAGGGCGTCCTCGGGCAGGCGGTGCCGACGTAGCGCAGGTCGGCGCCGCTTTCGATCAGCAGGCGCCCGACCAGCAGCTCCGAGCCCTCGTAGCCGGAGAGGGTGATGCGGCCCTGGATCGGGGCGGCGGCGAGCACGCCGCGGATCGGCGGCAGCAGGCGGTTCTTGGCGGCCTCGACCAGGCCGCGCGGGACGGCGCAGGCCTCGCCGATCCGGTCGAGCCAGTCCGCGGTGCCGTCGACGCCGACCGGCGCCGAGCCGACGATCGGCCGGCTGGCCGCCTCGAACTCGCGGATGCTCGCGGTGTAGAACGGGTGGATCGCCGCCACCGCCGCGCCGTCGAGCGCCGCGTAGAGCTCGCGCCATTCGCGGGTCGGGACCACGGGGCCGGCGGCGAGGCCAAGCGGCTCCAGCATCGCGCCGATCACCACGGGATCGGCGGGGAACATCTCGCCGAGCAACGTCACCGTCGGGCGCTCGGAGCGGCCGGCGCGCGGCGCCTGGACCGGGCCCTGCTCGGCTTCCGTGCGCGCGAACCGCAGCATCGCGCCGGCGAGCACGTCCTTGGCCTCGGCATGGGTCGGCACCCCGAAGCCCGGCACGTCGATGCCGATGATGCGGACGCCGTCGATCTCCTTCGGCAGCAGGCGCAGCGGCACGCCCGAGGCCGTCGGCACGCAGAGGTTGATCACCACGACGGCGTCGTAATCGGCGGGCTTGGCCGTGAGGAACACCGCCTCGCGGATGTCCTCGAACAGCTTGCCGGTGACCAGCGTCTCCGAGTTGAACGGCACGTAGCCGACCGAGCGCTTGGCCCCGTAGAAGTGCGAGGTGAAGGTCAGCCCGTAGACGCAGCAGGCGGAGCCGGACAGGATCGTCGCGGTGCGCCGCATCCGCAGGCCGACTCGGAGCGAGCCGAAGGCCGGGCACATGCTCTGCGGCTGGTCGTGCGGCCCGACGGGGTAATCCTTGGCCAGCCGGTCCAGCGTCTCGCTCATGCCGGCCTCGGCGGCGGCGGCCCGCATCACGTCCTTGCCGGCATGGCAGCCGAGGCCGTCGCCCTTCGTCGCCGCGAGGTTCACGGCCGGCGCCTGCGCGGCGGCGAGCGTCGAGGCCGGGATTTCCCGGCGGGCGCGGAGCGCGGCGATGTCGAGGGTGACGGCCATGCGCCTCAAACCTCGTCGTAGACGACTTCGAGGGACGGCTTGGCGACGTGGGCGACGCCGCACATGTCCTCGAAGGTCGCCGGCACCAGCACCACGTCGCGGCCGGTGGTCTCGCTGGAGAACAGCCCGAGGAGGCCGTCCTGCGAAAGCGGCGTCGGGTGATTGGGCTTCGCCTCGGCGACGTTCTGGGCGAGATCGGCGAACAGCGAGCCCCAGCGCCCGTCGGGCCGGCCGATGATCTCGTAGTTCGCGCTCTTCCTGCGGATGTCGTCGTCGGCCGGGATCGAGGCCAGCACCGGGATGCCGACGGCGGCCGCGAAGGCCTGGGCCTCGCCGGTGTGGTCGTCCTTGTTGATCACCAGGCCGCCGACGCCGACGTTGCCGCCGAGCTTGCGGAAGTATTCGACCGCGGAGCAGACGTTGTTGGCGACGTAGAGCGACTGCAGGTCGTTCGAGCCGACGACGATGACCTTCTGGCACATGTCGCGGGCGATCGGCAGGCCGAAGCCGCCGCAGACCACGTCGCCGAGGAAGTCGAGCAGGACGTAGTCGAAGCCCCATTCGTGGAAGCCGAGCTTCTCCAAAAGCTCGAAGCCGTGGATGATGCCGCGGCCGCCGCAGCCGCGCCCGACCTCGGGGCCGCCGAGCTCCATCGCGTAGACGCCGTCGCGCTTGAAGCAGACGTCGCCGATCGCCACCGGCTCGCCGGCGAGCTTCTTCCGGGTCGAGGTCTCGATGATGGTCGGGCAGGCCTTGCCGCCGAACAGCAGCGAGGTGGTGTCGCTCTTCGGGTCGCAGCCGATGAGAAGGACCTTCTTGCCCTGCTGGGCCATCATGTAGCTGAGGTTGGCCAGGGTGAACGACTTGCCGATGCCGCCCTTGCCGTAGATCGCGATGATCTGCGTTTCCTTCTTCGCCGGCGCGGTCGCCACCGGATCCGGCTCGATGGCCGCTTCGGCGCGGAGCGCGGCGTTGGTCAGGTGCATGTTCATGCGTTCCTCCAGTCGAGGATCATCTTCAGGCACTCGGGCTCGCCGAAGGCCGTGCGATAGGCCTGCTCCGCCTCCGACGCCGGGCGCCGGTGGGTGATCAGGCCGTCGAGGGAGAGGGCGCCGCGTGCGACGAGCGCGCTCACCGCCGCGAGGTCGTGCGGCCGGAACTCGGCCGCGACCCGGATCCGGGCCTCGCGCAGGAAGGCCGGCGGGAAGGCGAAGGCGAGCGGCGCCTCGTAGAAGCCGGCGAGCACGATCTCGCCGCCGGAGCACAGCCGCCCGATCAGCGTGTCGAGGAGGCTCGCATCGCCGCTGACGTCGGTGATCGTCGCGTAGTCGCGGCGCTCGTCCTGATCGGGGTGGATGACGGGATAGCCGAATTCGCCCCGCGCCCGGACCGGATTGGTCTCCCACACCGTCGGCATCGCGCCGGACAGGGCGGTGAGCCGGGCCAGCAGGCGCCCGAGCACCCCGTGGCCGACGATCAGCGAGCGCTCGCCGGGGGCGTTGCTCGCCATCGCGTGGTAGGCGGTGGCGGCGAGCGCCAGCAGGATCGCCTTCTCGCCCAGGGCGGGGTCGACCGGCACCAGCTTCTCCGCCGGCACGATCAGGTGCGAGGCGGCGCCGCCGAACAGGCCGCGCACCGTGCCGAAGCAGCGCGCGCCCGGCACGAACACCGCTTGGCCGACGCTCAGGTCCGAGCCCGCGGGCGCCGATTCGACGGTGCCGACCGACTCGTAGCCCGGCACCAGCGGGTATCCCATGCCGGGGAAGCTCGGCATCCGCCCGGTCCAGAGCAGGCGCTCGGTGCCGGTGGAGATCCCGCTCCAGGTGACGGCGACCACCGCGTCGCCCTCTGCGGCCGGAGTCAGCGGCAGGCGGTTGAGCGCCAGCACCTCCGGTTTCTCGAGAACGACGGCGAGCGCGTCCATGTGCGGTGCCTCTTCCATCCCTGGCCCGACTCTCCCGGTCGGCCATCAGTCATCCTAGAATGACAACGCAAAGCGTCAAGCCAAATTTACACTTCGCCTCGTTTGCGGGCGACGACGAGGCGCGTCAGCAGGGAACGACGGGTCTTCACGCTGCGGATCGCGTCGAATCCGGCATCGCGAAGCATCGCGGTCAGCTCCTCGACGGTGCGGGCGCGGCCGCTGCCCATGGCGAGCAGGTAGAAGCCGAAATAGGCGTCGCCGATCGGCTCGGCCCCCCGCGTCCCGGCCATCGGCTCGGCGATGAGCAGCGTGCCGCCGGGGGGCAGCGCGTCGTGCGCCGCACGCAGCAGCACCGCGGCGCGGGCGTCGTCGTGGTCGTGGACGATCCGCACCAGCGAGATCGCGTCGGCGCCGCGCGGCAGCGGATCGGAGAAGAAGCTTCCGCCGCGGCAGGCGACCGTCAGGCCCGCCGCACCGAGGCGCGCCTCGGCCCGGGCGGTGACCGCCGGCAGGTCGAACAGCATCAGGTGCAGGCCGGGGTGGCGGGCCGCGGCGGCGGTGACGAAGGCGCCCTCCCCGCCACCGACATCCATCAGGCAGGCGTGCGATCCGAGCGGATAGGCGTCGAGCACGTCCTCGGCGATCAGCGCCTGCGAGGCCGCCATCAGGCGGCTGTAGCCGGCGACCGCCTCGGCCTCCGCGGCGTCCGGCTCGGCGGCCTTGGCGTAGGGCCAGTAACCCGAGAGTTGCGTCGGGGGTCCTTCGCCGCGCAGCAGCGCGACCGGGTCGGCGAGATCGGCGTAGAGCATGGCGTGATGCTTGATCATTGCCGCCACCGACGGGTTGCCGATCAGCGCCGCGCCGAGGTCGGCCAGCGCCCAGCGCGCGTCGGGCAGGCGGCCGATCAGGTCGAGGGAGGCGGCGGCCTTCAGGAGGCGCTCGGCCCGCTCCGGTGCGAGACGGAGGCGCTCGGCCAGCACGGCCGTCGCGAGCGGGCCGGGCTGCAGCGTGTGGAAAAGGTCGAGCCGGACGCAGGCGAGCAGCACCTGGGAGTAGGTGAACCCGGCGCAGAGGTCGAACAGCGCCCGGGTGTTCGTCCGCGCGATGCGGCGCGTCAGCGGAAACCCGGCGGCCCAACGCTGGAATGCGGGGCTCGCGACGCGGGCGATGCGGAAGGCGCGCCAGCGCTCGCGAAGGTTTCGAAACGCGAGCCACCCTCCCCCCGCCGAGGCGAGCGGGACGGCGCGGAGGTCGTTCTTCTCCCCGCCGGAGACGATGCCCACGCTGGTTTCCGCCGCCATGCCCCTCGCCTCAGGCGAATTCGTGGGCGAGGCTCGCGGGCAGGAAGAGCCGGGTCTGCGCGGCGATCTCGGCGCGCAGCGCGTCGGCGCCCGGGCAGGTCGGGATCACCTCGATCGCCTCCGCCGAGAGGCGCTTCAGCCGCTCGAGGGCGCCGCCCATGCCGAGGAGCAGGGCGGCGTTCGGCCGGCCGAGGGTGGCGTCGCGGCCGGCGGGCTTGCCGATCTCCTCCTGGCGGCAGGCGACGTCGCGCAGGTCGTCGGCGACCTGATAGGCCTCGCCGAGGCATTCCCCGAGGAGCCGCCACGGCAGCGGCGGCGGCGGGC
>NZ_VRVH01000225.1:0-7482 GCF_008040095.1 Methylobacterium sp. WL6
TCCGATGGGGGCGGGTTCTCGGGCGGCGGCGGCTCGTCCGGCGGCGGAGGAGCCTCGGGTGATTGGTAGCCCCCTGCTCACGCCGGATGCCTGCGCACGGATCGAGCGAGCCGTCGGCCGCGCGGAGGCCGGCACCGCCGGCGAGATCGTGGTGATGGTGGCGGCCCGGGCCGGGCAGTACCGCTCGGTCGCGCACGTCGCGGCCCTCGTCGCCGGCCTGATCCTGCCCTGGCCGCTGCTGGTGCTGACCAGCTGCAGCACCGGAGCGATCCTGCTCGCGCAAGCCGCCCTCGTGGCGGTCCTCCTCGCGGCGGGCCTGTCGGAGCGGCTGCGCGTCGCCCTGACGCCGCGTCGTGTCCGGCGCTCGCGGGCTCGCGACGCCGCCCGTCGGGCGTTCTGGTCACGCGGGCTGGGGCGCACCCGCGGACGGACCGGGATCCTGCTCTACCTGTCGCTGGCCGAGCATCATGCCGAGATCGTCGCCGACCAGGGCATCCTGGATCGCGTCGGCGCGGAGCACTGGACCGCGACGCTCGCCGACCTCACCACCGCCTTGCGCGAGGGCGAGGCGGAAGCCGGGCTTCTGCGCGCGGTCGAACGCATGGGAGCGGAGCTTGCGCGTCACGTGCCGGCCGGCCGCGGCGACCCGGACGAGCTGCCGAATCACGTCATCGTCGTGGAATAGGACCGCAGCGGTCCGGACGATGGCGGGAGACGCTCCCCGCACCGCGACGGAGGCGATCGCCCGGCCGGGATACCGGAAGCGGATATCCGCTCACCCCCTCACCGTAAGAGTTGTGGGGATGAGAATCGATGGCTCGGGCCGGTCCTAGCCGCCGGTGACGCTCATGTGGCGCGGCACCGCGGCCGGGCGCTGGCGCTCGATAACGAAGTCGTGCCCCTTAGGCTTGCGCGAGATCGCCTCGACCACGGCCGCCGTCACGAGCGCGTCGTCCGGCGAGGCGCGCAAGGCCGCACGGAGGTCGGCGGCGTCCTCCTGGCCGAGGCACATGTAGAGCTTGCCGGTGCAGGTCAGGCGCACACGGTTGCAGCTCTCGCAGAAATTGTGGGTCAGCGGCGTGATGAAGCCGAGGCGCCCGCCGGTCTCCTCGACGCGGACGTAGCGGGCCGGGCCGCCGGTGCGGTCGGGCAGCGGCGTCATCGTGTAGCGGTGCTCGAGACGCGCGCGGGCGACCGAGAGCGGCAGGAACTGGTCGGTGCGGTCGCCGTCGACCTCGCCCAGCGGCATCACCTCGATCAGCGTCATGTCCATGCCGAGGCCGTGGGCCCAGGCGATCATGTCGGCGATCTCGTCCTCGTTGACGCCCTTCAGCGCCACCGCGTTGATCTTCACCTTGATGCCGGCGGCCCGCGCCGCCGCGATGCCGTCGAGCACCACGGGCAGGTCGCCGCGGCGGGTGATCGCGCGGAACTTCTCCGGGTCGAGGGTATCGAGCGAGACGTTGACCCGGCGGATGCCGAGCTCGGCGAGCTCGGCCGCGAAGCGCCCGAGCTGGGTGCCGTTGGTGGTGAGCGTCAGCTCGTCCAGCGCACCGGTGCCGAGATGGCGGGACAGGCGGCGGAACAGGTGCATGATGTCGCGACGCACCAGCGGCTCGCCGCCGGTGATCCGCAGCTTGCGCACGCCGCGATCGATGAACACCCCGCAGAGCCGGTCGAGCTCTTCCAGCGTGAGCAGGTCGCGCTTGGGCAGAAAGTTCATCTCCTCCGACATGCAGTAGACGCAGCGCAGGTCGCAGCGGTCGGTCACGGAGATGCGCAGGTAGGTGATCGCCCGCT
The DNA here is from genome assembly GCF_008040095.1 of Methylobacterium sp. WL6. NCBI lineage: Bacteria > Pseudomonadati > Pseudomonadota > Alphaproteobacteria > Hyphomicrobiales > Methylobacteriaceae > Methylobacterium > Methylobacterium sp. WL6. The sequence goes on from NZ_VRVH01000225.1 coordinate 1,801, forward strand.
GGAACGGGTCGATCAGCGGCGCCGGCTGAACGTGGCTTTGATGGCCCATGCGGGACTCTGAAGGCGGCGATGCAGTTTCCGCGCGGCGATCGGATGACGAACCTAGCATGGATGCGCATATGATGGGACGCAGGCCCGTGGGCAAGCGCGTGCAGGGACGCAGACGCGCCGCCGGCCTCAGAAGTTGCAGGGGAGTTCGACCGTGACCGAGGAACGCTGGCCGACCGAGATCCGGCTTTCGGGAGACAAGCGCGTGCTCAACATCGCCTTCGACGATGGTGGGCGCTACGCGCTGCCGGCGGAGTATCTGCGGGTGTCGAGCCCGTCGGCCGAGGTGCAGGGCCACTCGCCGGCCGAGCGCAAGGTGATCGGCGGCAAGCGCGCGGTCGCGATCCTCGAGATCCAGCCGGTCGGAAACTACGCGGTCAAGCTCGGCTTCGACGACATGCACGACACCGGCATCTTCGGCTGGGGCTACCTGCACGAGCTCGGCCGCGAGTACGACGCCCGCTGGTCGACCTACCTCAGCGAGCTGGCCGAGCGCGGCCTGGACCGGGAGACCGCGAAGGTCGCCCCGATCAAGGGGGGCTCCCCCAAGGACGCCGGCGCGAAGGGCGGATGCGGCGGCGGCGGGTGCGGCTGCCATTGAAACCCGCCAGCGAAACGAGAAAGGCCGGCGTCTCCGCCGGCCTTTCTCGTTCTGCAACCGTCCCGTTCCGGACCGGCGATCGGCCGATCAGCGCTGGACGATGACCTTCGTGCCGACCTTGGCGCGGGTGTAGAGGTCGATCACGTCCTCGTTGGCCATGCGGATGCAGCCCGAGGACACGGCGGTGCCGATGGTCTCCGGCTCGTTCGAGCCGTGGATGCGGTAGATCGAGCCGCCGAGATACATCGCGCGGGCGCCGAGCGGGTTCTCGATGCCGCCCTTCATGAAGCGCGGCAGGTCGGGGCGGCGGCGCAGCATGGTCGCCGGCGGGCGCCAATCCGGCCATTCCTTCTTCATCGTGATGTTCTGCACGCCGCCCCAGGTGAAGCCGGGACGGCCGACGCCGACGCCGTAGCGCAGAGCCTCGCCGTTGCCGAGGATGTAGTACAGGCGGCGCTCGGCCGTGGAGACGACGATGGTGCCGGCCGAGTACGGGCCGTTATAGGCCACGGTCTCGCGCGGAACCGCCGACATCTGCGGCACGGCGGAGGCCATCGGGTCGGCTGCGTTGAGCGAAGCGTTGGCCGTCGGGACCGCCACGGCCTGGACCGCCTGCGGGCGCACGCGCACCGACAGCGCGTTGTCCAGCGGCTGACGGGTCAACGGGTCGATCTCGTAGGCGAGTGCAGGCGCCGCCCAGGCGGCAGCCGCACAGACGAGCCCGATCAGGGCGAAGTTACGACGCATCAAGGCCTCTCAAAAGGCAGGCGAAAGTTGTGGAGAACGCGGTGGACGACGCTTCGGCACGATGCCGTGCCAAGTCTCGCCAAGGGGTAAACGAGCGCGGCCCAAAGCCAAGCCTGAAACCGCGCCGCACCATGGTTCGCGTCGCGCCGTGACACGGTGGCAACACTGTGGCAGCTTTGCCGTATCGAAGCGAGAATGTGGCCGGGTCGCGCGCTGTGGATAACGAACGCTGAAACATCTTTTGCCGGCAGCTGCCGAATACGGCGACGGTGCGGCGGGATCGAGATGAGGACCTGCCGCGACGTGACGCGAACCGATCGTCATCCGGTCGAGCGCTGTCCTGGCCGCGACATCGCGCGGGCTTTGTAGTCTATTCGGCGCCATGCCCCGATACGGATGCCTGCCGCACCGGATAGGAGATCTTCGCCCGTATCCTGAGACCACGGGCCACCTTCCGAAGCGCGTTCCTCAAGATCGAGGACGCGCTTTTTCCTTTTCGGGAGGTCGATGCTTGGCTCAGCGCGGCTCGACCAGCACCGGCAGGCCGCCCTTCGGCTGCAGGCTGATCGCGCCGAACGGCACCACCGGCGCGTCGGAGGCGAGGCGGAAGCGGAAGCGGCGCCCGAGCACGGCGATCACGACCAGCATCTGCGTCAGCGCGAAGGATGCCCCGACGCAGACCCGCGGGCCGGTCGCGAACGGCAGGTAGGCGAGCCGCGGGCGGCCGACGCCGTTGCCTTCCGTGAAGCGCTCGGGATCGAACAGGTCGGGATCGCGCCAGAGCTTTCGGTGCCGGTGCACGATCCACGGCATCACGGCGATGATCGCACCGCGCCGGATCCGGTGGCCGCCGACGACGTCTCGCGCCGCGGCCTGCCGCAGGATGGCGGGGATCGGCGGATACAGCCGCATCACCTCGTCGAGCACGCGGCGGGTATAGGGCAGCTTGTCCAGGGCGTCGGGGGTCGCGACGCCGTCGGGCATCGCCGCGTCGAGCTCGGCATGGAAGCGGGCCTCGACGGCGGGATGCAGGGCGAGGAGGTACCAGATCCAGGTCAGCGCTCGCACGGAGGCCGCGCCGCCGGCGATCAGGCTCGCGGCCTCGTCGCGCACCTCCGCATCCGGCAGGCCTTCGCCGGTCTGCCGGTCGCGCCCGTGGGCGAGGCGCCACAGCAGGTCGTGCGGGCCGGCGTAGTCCGGCCCTCGCCGTGCGGCGATCATCGCGTGCAGGTCGGCGTCGAGCAGCGGCAGGGCCGGGTCGCGGCGGCGGTGGACGAGGCGGTCCGCGAGCCAAGGCGGCTTCGGGATCAGGTCGATCAGCCGCGGCTTGTGCGGCACCTTCGAAAGCCAGCGCAGGATCGGCAACCCGGCGGGATCGCCGCCGGTGACCACCTGGTTCCACAGCAGCGTCGAGAGGCTTCCGACCGAGCGCTCGATATCGACCGGCGCGGTCGAGCCCTCGGCCGCGACCGCGTCGGCGATGCGGCCGGCCAGTTCCAGCATCGCCGGGATGTCGGGACGGATCGAGCGCGGATCGATCGTCGGCGTCGCGACGCGGCGGTGCCGCCGCCAGACCTCGCCCTCGCTCGCCAGGGTGCCGGTGCGCAGATCGGTCTCGAACAGGCGGCGGATCGAGGTCACGCGGGGATAGTTGTCGAACCGGTCGATCAGCACGTGACGGATCGCGTCAGGATCGCTGACGAAGAGGACCTGCTGGCTCCAGTAGTTGCGCGGGACGATCAGGCGCTCGAACAGCTCGGCGTCGCAGGCCGCGAGCGAGTTGGTCGCGGCGGTCCTCAGGAAGGTCCAGGTCGGCAGCCGCCGGGCCGGACGCGGCGGCATGCCGGGAATCGGCGGATCGCCGGCCGCCGAAGCCGCCCGTTCCGCCACGTCGTCCGATACGCCGACCGCCATGGAACCCCGACCCGATTTCCGGGCCGGATGCTGCCGGACCGCCTCGCCTCGCCACGAGACGGCCCTCCCATGCCGATCCGAAGGTCGCGGCACAAGGCCTGATGCCGCGAGGCACCTACCGGTCCGGGTGTTCCGGTCAGGCGGCGTCGAGGCCGAGATCGATGATCGCGGCGCTGTGGGTGATCCAGCCGCAGGAGATCAGGTCGACCCCCGACGCAGCCACCGCGCCGATGGTCGCCGAGGTGATCCGGCCCGAGGCTTCTGCCAGCGCACGCCCGTCGATCATCGCCACCGCCCGGGTGAGCTGCTCCGGATTCATGTTGTCGAGGAGCACCGCGTCGGCGCCGACCGAAAGCGCCTCCTGCAGCTGGTCGAGCGTGTCGACCTCGACCTCGATCTTGACGAGGTGCCCCGCCCGGGCGCGCGCCCGCTCGATCGCCGGGACGATGCCGCCGGCGACCGCCACGTGGTTGTCCTTGATCAGCACCGCGTCGTCGAGGCCGAAGCGGTGGTTCGAGCCGCCGCCGGCGCGCACCGCGTGCTTCTCCAGCGCGCGCAGGCCCGGCGTTGTCTTGCGGGTACAGACGATCGAGGCCTTGCCGTGCGGCCGCGCCGCCTCGACGAGCCCTGCCGTGGCGGTCGCGACGCCCGACATCCGGCAGAGCAGGTTCAGCGCGACGCGCTCGGCGGTGAGGATCGCGCGGGCCGGCCCCGACAGCCGGATCACCACGTCGCCGGGCGCGACGCGGGCGCCATCGCCGCGCTCGACCACGGCCCGCACCGCCGGATCGATCAGGGCGAAGGCGATCACCGCGGCGTCGACGCCGGAGATCACGCCGTCCTGGCGGGCGGCGATGACGCCGTCCAGGCGTGCGTCCGGCGGCACGATCGCATCGGTGGTGATGTCGCCGGCGCGGCCCAGATCCTCGAGCAGCGCGGCGCGGACGATCGGCTCCACGAGGAGCCGCGGCAGGGGCAGGATATCGCTCATCGGGCCAACGCCTCGTCGGTTCGCGCGGGTTCGGATGGGGCCGCGCCAGGGCTGCGCAGCGTCGCCTCGGTGTGCCGGGCCGGCGCGGCGTGCGGATGGTCGCTGCGCCAGTGGCCGCCGCGGCTCTCGCAGCGCCCGAGTGCCGCCTGCGCCATCATCCGGGCAGTGAGCGCGGCGTCGCAGCCCGTTTCGGCCAAGCGCGACAGGCCGTCGACGGCGATCTGCAGGCCGGCCGCGTCGCGGACCACGCCGACATGGCGCTCCATGATCGCCCGGATCGCCGGTAGGTCGCTCGATGCGCGCGCGGTGCAGATCTCGGGCAGGACGGCGGCCGGAGGCATCGCGTCGAAGGCGTCGGCGATGAAGCCGGAGAAGGCCAGCGCCTCGAGCAGCGAGTTGCTGGCGAGCCGGTTCGCGCCGTGCAGGCCGGTCGAGGCGACCTCGCCGTTGGCGTAGAGGCCGGGAACGCTCGACGCGCCGGTGCCGTCCACCCGGATGCCGCCCATGTGGTAGTGCGCCGCCGGCCGCACCGGGATCGCCTGCCGCGCCGGATCGATGCCGACCGTCGCGCACAGGCCCGCGACGGTCGGGAAGCGCGTCGGCATCGAAGCGCCGAGCGCCCCGCGGGTGTCGAGGTAGACCGTGCGGCCCCGCGCCAGGGCCTGGAAGATGCCGCGGGCGACGACGTCGCGCGGGGCGAGGTCGCCGCCGGCGATGCCGGCCATCACGGCGGCGCCGGTCTCGTCGACGAGCCGGGCGCCCTCCCCCCGCAGCGCCTCGGTGGCGAGCGGCATCGGGTCGGCGCCGACGGCGATCGCCGTCGGGTGGAACTGCACGAATTCGAGGTCGCGCATCACCGCGCCGGCCCGGGCCGCCAGCGCGAGGCCGCGGCCGGTGGCGCCGCGCGGGTTCGTGGTCGAGGCGTAGAGCGCGCCGACCCCGCCCGTGGCGAGCACGACGGCGCGGGCACGGATGCGGAAGCGCGCGCCGTCGCGCTCGCACACGACGCCGGCCGCCGCCCCGTTCTCGTCCTGAAGCAGGTCGTGGACCGAGGCGGTCACCACCTCGATGGACGGCGTCGCGAACACCGCACGCACCAGCGTCTCGAGGACGCGCGCGCCGGTGGAGTCGCCGCCCGCCCGCACGATCCGGCGGCGGCCGTGAGCCGCCTCCAGGCCGAGCGCCAAAGCACCGTCGGCGTCGCGGTCGAACGGCGCGCCGAGCGAGACCAGCCAGTCGATCAGCCGGGGGCCTTCCGCGGCCACCCGCAGGGCGACCGCAGGATCGGTGAGGCCGGCACCTGCAGCCTCGGTGTCGGCGGCATGGAGCGACGGGGCGTCGTCGGCGCCGATCGCGGCGGCGATGCCGCCCTGCGCCCAGC
>NZ_VRVH01000226.1:0-7463 GCF_008040095.1 Methylobacterium sp. WL6
GCCCCGCACGCCGTCGGGGCGCCGGGTCGGCGCGCTGCTGGCGGGCGTGGCCATCGGCGCCGTGGCGCTGGCCTGGGTCGGCATCAACGACCGTGCGAAGGGGATGCAAGAGGTCGAGAGCTGGACCGAACGGCAGGCCGTGCCCACCGTTCGGGTGGTGCACGCCCGGCGCGGGCCCATGGACGAGGACCTGACCTTGCCCGGGTCGCTGAGCGCCTTCTACACCGGGACGCTGTATGCCCGCGCCAGCGGCTACGTCACGGCCTGGCATCGGGATATCGGCGCCCGCGTGCGCAAGGACGAGGTCCTGGCCGAGATCTCGGCGCCCGACCTCGACCAGCAACTCGCCGAGGCGCGCGCCACCCTTGTTCAGCTTCAGGCGGCGGTCGACCAGGCTCAGGCGAACGCCGATCTCAGCGCGGCCACCAACAAGCGCACCGCCCGCCTGGTCACGCAGGGCTGGTCGAGCGAGGAGCGCGGCGACACCGACCGCTTCACCGCGGCCTCGCGCACGGCGGCCCTGTCGGTGGCCAAGGCGAACATCGTCGCCCAGCAGGCCAATGTCGGGCGCCTGGAGGAACTGACGCGGTTCAAGGAGGTCCGGGCACCCTTCGACGGGGTCGTGACCGCGCGCAACGTCGACATCGGCGACCTGCTCACGGCGGGGGGAACCTCGGGACGGCCGCTCTACCGGGTCTCGGATCTCCACCGGGTGCGCGCCTACGTGAACGTGCCGCAGGCCTTCCTCGCCGTGATGAAGCCGGGGTTGAAGGCCTCCCTGCGCGTGCCGGGGCAGGAGGCGGCGTTCGACGCGGAGGTGACCTCGACCGCGAACGCCATCGCGGAGGATTCCCGAAAGGGTCTCGTGGAGCTCCAGGCCGACAACCCGGAAGGCAAGCTCTGGCCGGGGGCGTTCGTGGAGGTGCGATTCCACGTGCCCTCGGACCCGGGGACGTTGCGCGTGCCCGCCACCGCGCTGGTGTTCGACCGCAACGGCACGCAGGTGGCGCAGGTGGGCGACGACCACCGGATCGCGCTGAAGCCCGTGACGCTCGGGCGGAACCTCGGCAACGAGGTCGAGGTGCGCGCGGGCGTGACCACCGCCGAACGGCTGATCGACAATCCTCAGGAGTTCCTGGCGAGCGGGGATGTCGTCCGCGTCGCCGGAGAGGAGGCCGCTCCGCGTACCGCCTCGGCGAACTGACCATCGCCCCCGCGGCGGACGTTTCCCGGCCCCCGCGTGGTGCAGCGCGACCCGCCATCTCGAATGGGTCAGGCCGCCGTGCAGCCTGACCGCACGGCGATTTCGCCGGTCGCCGGCGGGCACGTCATGGCAACTGCACGCACCTAGAGCGGCGCCGTTCGTCTATCGGATACGCCCTATCGCCCGCCCTGCCGTCAGTCCGTCGGATCGTCGAACACTCCGGCCCACAAGCCGGCACGACGCCCCCAGGCCCGGTCGCTCGCCCGCCTGTAGGATGCCGGCGCGTCGCGGGCGGGCATCGCGTAACCGTTGGCGATCATCCAATCGCCGAGGTCCTCGTCACCGATTCGGCACGTCGCCTCGGCGGAACCGCTGTCTGGGCGATCGTGCCGCTCGCAAATCGGCTCCGCCGTCCCGATGCGTGCGATCATCTTCTCGCGGACTTGACGGCCGCACGCGTAGGGAACCTCGTGGGCGTCCCAACACGTCGCATTCGGTGCGGGCATCACGATGCCGAACAGCGTGACGGATCCGCCGTCGATCGTGAGGGTGGTCCTGTTGATCAGCGAGGCATGCCCCGTCGCCGGTTCCCCAGCCAACGCCGGTTTCCCCGCGATGGCGAGACAAGTGGCCAGGGCCAGCGTCAAGACGCGGTTGTCCGGGACCCGGGCCGGGGGGTGATGTCTTGTGGCCGGCGGCGGGCACAGGATCGTGCCGGCAATCGCCGCCACGACGGTCAGAAGGATGCCGATGATGATGGACATGGCCGTGCGGCTCCGCGAACGAGGGATCTGCGGAGCGTTCTGGCGGATCCTGAACCCGCCGGCCTGACGGAGCCCGTCAGCCTCCCGTCAGGTTGACCCACCCATGGTGCCAGTGTCCATGCCGATCCTCCGCATCCTTCTCGTCGCCGCCCTTTGCTCAGGTCTCGTCCGGATGGTCCCTGCGCGCGCGGACGACGACGCCGACCGGGCCCGTCGTGCCCTCGAACGCGGCGAGATCCGTCCGCTCGACGAGGTCCTGCGCGCCGCCCGTGCTGCCGTGCCCGGCGACGTCGTGGCCCTCGACCTGAAGCACCACGACGGGCACTGGTTGTACAAGCTGCGTATCCTCGGCGCGGACAGCAAACGACGCGACGTGAAGGTCGATGCGCAGTCGCTGCAGATCATCGACAGGGACGACGATGACTGACCTGACATGGAAACGCGTCCGATGCGGGTGCTAGTCGTCGAGGACGAGCCCCGCATCGCCGCGGACGTGAGCGCTGGCCTGGAGCGTGCCGGCTACGTTGTGGACGTCGTCGCGGATGGCGAGGCCGCGTGGTTCCGCGCCGAGACCGAGACCTACGACGCGATGGTGCTGGACTTGGGCCTGCCGCGCCTCGATGGCCTCGGCGTGCTCCGCCGCCTGCGCGCGGCCGGCACGATGGTCCCCGTGCTGATCCTCACCGCGCGCGATGGCTGGCGGGAGCGCGTGGAGGGCATCGACGCAGGCGCCGACGACTACCTCGCCAAGCCATTTCGAATGGAAGAGCTCGCAGCGCGGCTGCGCGCAATCCTGCGGCGCACCGCCGGCCACGCTTCGCCGGTGCTGCGCGCCGGCGCCGTTGAGCTCGATACGCGCACCCGGGCCGTCAGCGTCGCCGGTCGCGAGATCGACCTGACCGCGTTGGAGTACCGCCTGCTCGCTTTCCTTATGCACCAGCAGGGACAGGTGGTTCCGGCCGGCGAACTTCTCGACCACCTCCACGGCGTCGGAAGCGACCGCGAGGCCAACGCACTCGAGGCGCTGTTGACGCGGTTGCGACGCAAGCTCGGGCCGGGAATGATCGAGACCCGGCGCGGCCAGGGGTACCTCGTCCCCGCCGACCAACCGAAGGCGCCTGGCCGTTGAGGGCGGACTCCCTGCGCCTGCGCCTCGGGATCACCGGCGCCGCCTTAATCAGCCTCGCTCTGCTGCTGGCCGGCTTCGGCCTGACGATCATCTTCGACCGCGTGCTGGACGCCCGCACGGCCGACGAGCTCGACCGCTCGGCCAAGCTCATCGCCGGGCGCGTCGGACTGGCTTCGGACGGTGCCCCGACCCTGTCGCGCGAGCCGCCGGATCCGCGGTTCGCCACACCCTATGGCGGCCTGTACTGGCAGGTCGAGACGCCGGACCGGCGGTCCCTGCGGTCGCGCTCGCTTTGGGACAAGAGGCTCGAATCGTCGGGCCTGGACACGGGTGATGCGCCGATGGTCACCGATGCGACGGGACCGGATGGGGGGCGGCTCCTGTCCCTATCGCGACCGGTCGAGATCGATGGGGCCGGCGGAACGGCGACACGGTTGCGGGTCACCGTCGCCGAGGATCGGCGTGGACTGGCCGCGAGCCGGTCGACGTTCCTGCGCCTTCTTATGCCGTCGCTCGCCGCGCTGTTCGTGGTGCTGACCCTGGCGATGGCGGTCTTCGTCCATCGCGCGCTGACGCCATTTCGAACGTTGCGCGCGAGCCTTGCCGCGGTGCATGCCGGAACGCGCGAACGCCTCCCGGACGTCTTCCCGGACGAGGTTCGTCCGCTCGTGGCCGACCTCAATTCGTTGCTCGACGCACAGGAACGGGCGCTCAAGCGAGCGGAGGCCGGCGCGGCGGACATGGCACACGGACTGAAGACGCCGTTGGCCGTCATTGACGCCCTGATGCGCAGGCTCTCCGCAACGGAACCGCTTGTGGCGCAGCAGATCGCGGAACAGACACAGGCGATGGGCGGTCAGGTCGAGCGCACGCTGGCTCGAGCGCGCCTCGCGGGTGCTCGGGACCTGCGTCGCAGATCCTGTGGCGTGGCGGCGGTCGTGGACAGGCTCGTCGCCACGATGCGGCGGCTTCCCGAGGGCGACTCACTGGTCTGGGACGTATCTGTCCCTGCCGATCTGTCTTACCCGGGCGACGAGGGCGAGCTGATGGAGGTTCTGGGCAACCTGCTCGACAACGCGCGCAAGTGGGCACACCGGCGTGTGCGCGTCACCGGGACGCCGGACGGGGCGGGAGGCCGCTTGTCGGTCAGCGACGATGGGCCGGGGATGGACCCCACGGCCCTGGCCGGGCTGGGCCGTGGGGTGCGCTGGGACGAAAGCCGACCGGGCACCGGTTTCGGGTTGGCGATCGCCCGCGACGTAGCCGAGGCAGCCGGTGCCCGGATGGCATTCGGCGAGGCCGCCGAGGGGGGGCTGATGGTCGAGATGGTTTGGTCCTCCGGCTGAGGTCTTCGGCAGTCTTCCGCCGGCAGGGGACAGTCGAGACCGCCACGATGGTTATCCAGGCGGCTTCGCGAGCCCCTTGGCTCGAGACGGCCGCCGGCGCTGCCGGGACGCAGAGGCGGCCGTTGACGCTTCGAGCTCGAATCGAACGTCTGGTTCAAGGCCAAACGTCGGACGGGATCGACGCTTTACCCGGGAAGCAGACATCCGTTTTCTGCCGTTCCGGCTGCGGTCCGGTTCCCCCGTCACCGCGGTGGATCGCGCAGAATTTGCGAGTTTGGCAGCTACGGATGCCGGCGTGCGACCACCTTGCACGCCGCCGGGAACATCAAGTCCGTGCGTGTCGACCCCGGTATCCGGCGTCGCCTTAGGTGCCGGATGCCTGCGTTCGACAGTCGATCCAAGTTCGACCTGCCGGCTCCCGCTGAACCGCTGCCAGAGGCGTCGGCTTTGCGGCCAGTCCGTTGCCGCCGATACGATGGAGGCCAAGGCCGTCGACCTGCGCGGTGGCGACAGGTTCGAATGGCGGCTGATTGCAACTTGAGAGCGCGGATTCAACGCCCAGTGTAGCCTCTAATTAAGAATTCTACCTCTATAAATAAGTGCTTCCATTCGGCACGCTCGCTGGGCGGCCTGAGATCGGGTCCGATGTGCCATGAGCGCTGAACGGCACTACCTTGGCGCTGCCCGGCGCGAGACGCCGCGGAGCCTGCGGCCGAACGCGGGCACCCCCTCCCACTCCTGGGCGCGCTATCTCGACGTGATCCGGCACGGGCTGCTGATGATCGACGATGCGGGACGCGTAATCGTCTCGAATGCGCCGGCCGAGCGCCTGCTGACCAACTTCCTGCCGCCTTCGCGCGAACCGGGTGCCAGGCCGTTGCTTCGCGCCCTGTGCGCCGGGACTGCGAAACCGAGGCGCGAGGTCTTCCGATCCTTGCGCCAGGGACGCGATCGTCGCACGGCCGTTTCGTTCGAGGTCAGGGATCAGGGGCTCACGCTGCAGGTCGAGCTGAATCCTGCAGAGGAACAGGGTTGGATCGCGACGATCGAGGACGTCAGCGCGCGCAAAGCCAGCGAGGCGCGCGCCGACGAGGCGGCACGCCAGGATCCGCTCACCGGCTTGCCGAACCGGCTGCTCCTGCAGGAACGACTCTCCGAGGCCCTCGTGCGCCTCCATCGCAACGGCGAGAAGTGCGCGCTTCTCCTCGTCGACCTCGATCGCTTCAAGCCCGTCAACGACACGCTCGGCCACCCGATCGGCGACGCGCTCCTGAAGAAGGTCGCCGATCGACTGCGCTCGGCCGTGCGGCCCACCGACACCGTCGCCCGGATCGGCGGCGACGAGTTCATCATCGTGCAGGCCGGCATCCGCGAGGCCAGCGACACGCAGGCCCTGGCTCGGCGCCTCGTCGACCTGATCGGCCGAACCTACATGATCGACGGGCACCTCCTGACGATCGGGGCCAGCGTCGGCGTCGCGTTGGCGCCCGACGACGGGGACGCCTCCGAGACGCTCCTGAAGAACGCCGACCTGGCCCTCTACCGGGCCAAGGTCGACGGACGCGGCACGTACCGCTTCTTCGAGCCCGAGATGGACGCGCGCATGCAGGCGCGCCGCCGGCTGGAGCTCGACATGCGTCAGGCGCTCGCCCGCCGCGAGTTCCAGCTGCACTACCAGCCGCAGATGCAGCTCGACGGCGATCGGCTGATCGGCTGCGAGGCCCTGATCCGCTGGAAGCATCCCGAGCGCGGGGCGGTCTCACCACTGGACTTCATCCCGCTGGCCGAGGAGATCGGCCTGATCGTGCCGATCGGCGACTGGGTCATCCGGCAGGCCTGCCGCGACGCGATGCACTGGCCGGCGCACATGGCGGTGGCCGTCAACGTGTCCCCGGCCCAGTTCAAGAGCGACCGCCTGGTCGAGACGATCATGTCGGCGCTTGCCGGCTCGGGCTTGCCCGCCCGGCGCCTGGAGGTCGAGATCACCGAGGGCGTGCTGCTTCAGGAGAACGAGAAGACGCTGCGGACGCTGCATCGGCTGCGCGAGCTCGGCGTCCGCGTGTCGATGGACGATTTCGGCACGGGCTACTCCTCCTTGAGCTACCTGCGCTCGTTCCCCTTCGACAAGATCAAGATCGACCGCTCCTTCGTGAAGGACCTGTCGAGCAAGCCGGACGGCGACGCGATCATCAGGGCCATCGCGGGCCTCGGCAAGAGCCTGGGCATGACGACGGTCGCCGAAGGCGTCGAGACGCCGGAGCAGATGCAGCGCATCCGCGAAGAGGGCTGCACCGACGTGCAGGGCTATCTCATCAGCAGGCCGATACCGGCCGACGACCTCATGACCTTCCTCGCGAGCTACCCGCCGCACGCGTGATCCACCCCAGTCCCGGATAGTCTCTGATGAGCGAACTCTATCGCCTGGTCTACGCGAGCAAGAACCTGCTGAAGGGATCGGAGGCCGAGATGACGGCATCGATCACGCAGATCCTCGCGGCGTCGCAACGGAACAACGCCGAATCGGACGTGACCGGCGCGCTGATGTTCAATGCGGGGGCGTTCGCCCAGGTTCTGGAGGGACCGCGCCGCGAGGTCGAGGAGACGTTCGAGCGGATCCAGTGCGACGATCGGCACGGCGACGTGACGGTCCTTCAATGCGGGCCGACCGAGAAGCGCGGCTTCGCGAACTGGTCGATGGCCTTCGTCGGCCAGTCCGCCGGGGGACAGGCGCAATTCAGCCAGCTGGCTGCCGAGAGCGGCTTCGACCTCTCGCGCCTGGACGGCGACGCCGTGTTCGCGATGCTGCACGGGCTCGTGCTGGAGGAGGAGCGGGTGCCGGCCCCCGCGCCGATCGCTTCGCCGTCCGAGGATCTGCCCGCAACGGGCCTCGATGTCGAGCAGCTGCGAACGGAGATCGCGCAGCTTCGGCGAGAGGATGCGGCCCCCCGGATCCCGCCAGCGCCCGACGCGGTCCTGGCCGGCCCGATCGCGGTCGTCGGCCCGCGCGCCCGCCCGGGAGG
>NZ_VRVH01000227.1:0-7457 GCF_008040095.1 Methylobacterium sp. WL6
CGCCCGCTCCGCCACCGCGGCGCCGGCCGCCCGCATCAGGGCGATGCCCGGCGTGCCCCCGGCGATCGCCGTCGCATCGACGGTCCTCATCGCGTCGACCGTCATCAGGCGTGAGCCGTCCATCGCATCACTTCCGTCTCGTTCGAAGCTGCGCTGCCCGTGCACGGTCCAGCCGATGCCCAAACAATCGGCCCTCACAGCAAAATTGCCTAAACGATTTGCATTTCATGCAACCAGAATGGGCAGTTTCCCCGGGGGCGGGTTGAAAACGGCGTGGCGGCCGGACCGGCGGAGTGATAGAAATTCGGCATCATAGAGCGCAGGTTGGGCCGTCCGGCATGAAGAAGATCGAAGCGATCATCAAGCCCTTCAAGCTCGACGAGGTGAAGGAGGCGCTCCAGGAGGTCGGCCTCCAGGGCATCACCGTGATCGAGGCCAAGGGCTTCGGCCGCCAGAAGGGCCACACCGAGCTGTATCGCGGCGCGGAATACGTCGTCGATTTCCTGCCCAAGGTGAAGCTCGAGATCGTGCTCTCGGACGCCCTGGTCGAGGGCGCCGTCGAGGCGATCCGCAAGTCGGCCCAGACCGGCCGCATCGGCGACGGCAAGATCTTCGTCTCGACCATCGAGGAGGCGATCCGCATCCGCACCGGCGAGACCGGGCCGGACGCGATCTGAGCCCCGCGCCGGGAGGCGGCGCGTGAGCCTCGCTCCGCACCTGCGCAGCGTGGTCGAGGAGATCGCCTACGAGATGCGGCAGCGCTCCGACCGGGGCACGGTCGCGCGCTACATCCCCGAGCTCGCCCGCGTCGACCCGCAGGCCTTCGGCCTCGTCGTGATCGATGCCGACGGCACCATCGCCGCGGCCGGCGACAGCGAGACCCCGTTCTCGATCCAGAGCGTGTCGAAGGTCTTCACCCTGACGCTCGCGCTCGGCATGGTCGGCGACGCCCTGTGGAAGCGCGTCGGGCGCGAGCCCTCGGGCAGCCCGTTCAACTCGATCGTGCAGCTGGAGCGCGAGCAGGGCGTTCCGCGCAACCCATTCATCAATGCCGGCGCGATCGCGGTGACCGACGTGATCCTGTCCGGCCACCAGCCGCGCGAGGCGCTGGGCGAGATCCTGCGCTTCATGCAGGCGCTCGCCAACGACCCGACCATCGCCATCGACGAGGCGGTGGCGGCGTCCGAGAAGCGCACCGGCTTCCGCAACGTGGCGCTGGCCAACTACATGAAGTCCTTCGGCGTGGTCGAGAACCCGGTCGACTACACGCTCGGCGTCTACTTCCACCATTGCGCGATCAGCATGTCGTGCCGGCAGCTCGCCACGGCGGGGCGCTTCCTGGCCCATTCCGGCCGGAACCCCGCCACCGGCCTGTCGGTGATCCCGCCCGAGCGCGCGCGCCGCATCAACGCGGTGATGCTGACCTGCGGCCACTACGACGGCTCGGGCGAGTTCGCCTACCGGGTCGGCCTGCCGGGCAAGAGCGGCGTCGGCGGCGGCATCCTGGCGATCGCCCCGGGCCGGGCCTCGATCGCGGTCTGGTCGCCCGGCCTCGACGAATCCGGCAACTCGCATCTCGGCCGGATCGCGCTGGAAAGCCTGACCAAGCGCATGGGCTGGTCGATCTTCGGCGCGTGAGCTCTCCGCGAAGCGCCGAAGGGCCTCCTCTCCCCTCCGGGAGAGGGGGGTCCGCGTTCCGACCGGCACGCGCCTGGGGAACGAAAGACGGCGCGGATCCGAAGACCCGCGCCGCCGCGTAAGGCCGAAATCCCGGACCTCAGTGGGTCGGAACCGACTCGACCGTCTTCAGGATCTGCGAGGCGATCTGGTAGGGGTCCCCCTGGCTGTTGGGACGGCGGTCTTCCAGGTAGCCCTTGTAGTCGTTGTTGACGAAGGAGTGCGGCACGCGGATCGAGGCGCCGCGGTCGGCCACGCCGTAGGAGAACTGGTTGATCGCCGCGGTCTCGTGCTTGCCGGTCAACCGCATGTGGTTGTCGGGGCCGTAGACGGCGATGTGGTCGTCGAGGTTCTCCTTGAACGCCGCCATCAGCTTCTCGAAGTATTCCTTGCCGCCGGTCTCGCGGAGGTAGGTGGTCGAGAAGTTGGCGTGCATGCCCGAGCCGTTCCAGTCGGTGTCGCCGAGCGGCTTGCAGTGGTACTCGACGTCGATGCCGTACTTCTCGCACAGGCGCTGCAGCAGGTAGCGCGCGACCCACATCTCGTCGGCGGCCTTCTTGGAGCCCTTGCCGAAGATCTGGAACTCCCACTGGCCCTTGGCCACCTCGGCGTTGATGCCCTCGTGGTTGATGCCGGCGTCGAGGCAGAGGTCGAGGTGCTCCTCGACGATCTGGCGCGCGATCGGGCCGACGTTCGAGTAGCCGGCGCCGCAATAGTACGGGCCCTGCGGCGCGGGGTAGCCGGTCGACGGGAAGCCGAGCGGGCGGCCTTCCTTGTAGAAGAAGTATTCCTGCTCGAAGCCGAACCAGGCGCCCGGGTCATCGTGGATGGTGGCGCGCTTGTTCGACGGGTGCGGGGTCTTGCCGTCCGGCATCATCACTTCGCACATCACCAGCACGCCGTTCTTGCGCGTGGAATCGGGGAAGTGGCGCACGGGCTTGAGCATGCAGTCGGACGAGCCGCCCTCGGCCTGCAGGGTCGATGAGCCGTCGAAGCCCCAGAGCGGGAGCTGCTCGAGGGTCGGGAAGCCGTCGAAGTCCTTGATCTGGGTCTTGCCGCGAAGATTCGGGACCGGCGTGTACCCGTCGAGCCACAAATACTCGAGTTTGTATTTCGTCATTCCGAGTCTCTCGTCCGTTAACGATGAAAAGCCAGCGGGAACGGCAGCCGCTCCGGGGCTTCCGACGACCGAGACCCCGCTAGCAGGGACCGTGCCAGCGAAACGCCGTCCCGCCGGCGGTTCCCGTCCCCGCGCGGCCGAGGCAGTCAACTCCGCGTGAGCGTCGGGCTCGGAGGGGGCCGGTTCGCGCGGCTCGGGCGCGGGCAATGCGGCGGCACCGCCCGTCGTCGGAGGCGACGACGATTTCCCGGCCCCTTCGGTTGGCACGACGGCGTCGCGGGCTGTATGGAGCCCACGTCCGGCGCACGGCACGGTGCGGCGGCCCACGAATGTCAGGAGGACGTCCACGATGACGACAGCGGCCGAGGTGCTCAAGACCATCCGGGACAACGACGTCAAGTATGTCGACTTCCGGTTCACGGACCCGCGCGGCAAGTGGCAGCACGTCACCTTCGACGTCAGCCTGGTGGACGACGAGATCTTCGAGGAAGGCACGATGTTCGACGGCTCGTCGATCGCCGGCTGGAAGGCGATCAACGAATCCGACATGCTGCTGATGCCGGACCCGGCGACCGCCACGATGGACCCGTTCTTCTCGGCGGCCACCATGGTCATCGTCTGCGACGTGCTCGAGCCCTCGACCGGCGCGCCCTACCCGCGCGACCCGCGCGGCACCGCCAAGCTCGCCGAGGCCTATCTCAAGTCCACCGGCATCGGCGACACGATCTACGTCGGCCCGGAGGCCGAGTTCTTCGTCTTCGACGACGTGAAGTTCGGCGCCGACCCGTACCACACCGGCTTCCAGCTCGATTCGACCGAGCTGCCCACCAACGGCTTCACCGACTACGAGGGCGGCAACCTCGGCCACCGCGTCGCCACCAAGGGCGGCTACTTCCCGGTGCCGCCGCAGGATTCGGCCCAGGACATGCGCGGCGAGATGCTGGCCGCGATGCAGGGCATGGGCGTGAAGGTGGAGAAGCACCACCACGAGGTCGCCAGCGCCCAGCACGAGCTCGGCATGAAGTTCGACACGCTGACGCTGCTCGCCGACCACATGCAGATCTACAAGTACTGCATCCACAACGTGGCGCAGAGCTTCGGCAAGACCGCGACCTTCATGCCGAAGCCCGTCTTCGGCGACAACGGCTCGGGCATGCACGTGCACCAGTCGATCTGGAAGGACGGCAAGCCGATCTTCGCCGGCGACAAGTATGCCGGCCTCTCCCAGGAATGCCTGTGGTACATCGGCGGCATCATCAAGCACGCCAAGGCGCTGAACGCCTTCACCAACCCGTCGACCAACTCCTACAAGCGCCTGGTGCCGGGCTACGAGGCCCCGGTGCTGCTCGCCTACTCGGCGCGCAACCGCTCGGCCTCCTGCCGCATCCCGTGGACGAAGAGCCCGAAGGCCAAGCGCGTCGAGGTCCGCTTCCCCGATCCGATGGCCAACCCCTACCTCGCCTTCTCGGCGCTGCTGATGGCCGGGCTCGACGGCATCCTCAACAAGATCGATCCGGGCGCGGCCATGGACAAGGATCTCTACGACCTGCCCCCGCGCGAGCTGAAGAAGATCCCCACCGTCTGCGGCTCGTTGCGCGAGGCGCTGCAGAACCTCGACCGCGACCGCGCCTTCCTCAAGGCCGGCGACGTCTTCACCGACGACCAGATCGATTCGTTCATCGCCCTGAAGATGGAGGAGGTCATGCGCTACGAGATGACCCCGCACCCGGTCGAGTTCACGATGTACTACTCGCTCTGAGGCCGGGGCGGGCTCGACGCCCGCTCCCATCGCCCACGACGAAGCGCCGGAGCCTCCTCGAGGCTCCGGCGCTTCGCGTTTGAGAACCGCGATGAAAGCCTCGCTTTTCTGACTATCTTCCTATATAGGAATATAGGAAGATCCGAGGGGTGCGGTCCATGGCGTCAGGCGCGACGGGCCTTTTGCGGGCGAGATGGCTGATCGCCGCGTACCGCGTGGAGGTCGCCTTCCTGCGGTTGCGCCTGTCGCTGCGTGCGTATCACGCCGACCAACCCCGCGTGCCGGCCGGGAACCCGAACGGGGGCCAATGGACGGATGGCGATACGGGCGACGGGCATGATTCCGCCGACGATGCGCGGATCGTTCACGTCTCGGACGATGCCGACCGCCGGTACAGGGTCTTGCTCTCCGAGGAAGAGGCGCGCGGCGGGCATACGCTTCGCGAGCATGTCGGCAAGACGGATGCGGAGATGATGGGTCGCGTCCTGGCCAGCAGAAGGACGTTCCCGGTCATCAGTTACGGCCTGAAGCGCGATGGCTCGTTCGAGTCGGTGGAGACTGCGAACGACTTTGTCAATCGGACACTGGAGCAGAATGCTGCGGAGGTCGATGACGTCGCAACCGGTAGAAGGGACGATGCCTTCATGACATCCCGCTTCGGATAGAGAACCGGGCGGGAAGCCTACACGGCGGGGCAGCTCGAGCCGTATCTGCGCACGACCTACGGTGTCGGAATGTTCATCGTTCACGATCCGGGCAGTCCCCGCGGGTACCGCATCCATACCGCCTATCCGCGCGACGACTGAGATCGACATGCAGGCCGCCCCGGAATTCCTGACCTTTGCCCGCTGGTACATCCAGGACATCGATCGCATCGCGCCGACGCTCGAGGAGATGTACGATTTCGGTCTCAGACGTTTTCGTGGCGAGGAACGCGTCCGCCTGCGGCAGTTCATCGACCGGGCCGTCCGCGAGGCGTCCGACGCGACGTTGGAACGGCTGTGGAATGAGACGGACGCCGACATCTACTTCCCCACCGTGCAGGATCTCCGCGCCTTCCTGGCCGGCGCCCGCGACCGGCTCTGACCAGAGAATCCGAGGGATCGGGTCCGGACGCCGCAGAGGGAAGAGGGAAGAGGGAAGACGCCATGGCGAAGCCGCGCCTCGAACCCACGTCGGAATTCCATCGGCTCGGCCTGGGTTTCTACCAGGATCTCGACACGACCGGGAAGACGGAAGACGAGGTCTGTGACATCGTGCTCGATCCGTTCACCGGCCAGGAGCGGATCCGCCTGCAGGACTTCCTCGACGGGATCACACGCGACGACGCCTCGGATGCCGAGCTGCTGCAATTAAGGTAGCTTGTATATCAAATATAATCGCAGCGCTGGTTTTTACTTGATCCATGACCTGAATTCGGCGCGTGGCTTTTGCGTCCGAGCCGCATATCCACGGAGTGACGGGGATCGACATGCAGCTGCCACGGGAATTCGAAAAATTCTCACGCCAATTTTATTCGGGCATATTGGACGACGTTGAAACAGAAGCGGAATTAATCGATTCGGTCTTGTCCCCATCCTCAAATCCGCAACAACGTGCGCGCCTGCGTTCGTATCTCGATGAGATAACGCGGGATCATGTAGACGATAGGGAGCTGCAAGAAATCTGGTGGTCGTCGTCCGCAGACACCGTGTTTCGTGATAGCGCTGGGCTGCGTGAGTTGTTGAGAAGAGCGCGAGATCGGCTCTGATATCTGGCCCGAATTTATCCTTGCGATTCGCGATCCCTCCTATGAAATCTCCATATCCCGCACGATCCGCCATCGATTGCAGATTTTGTGTTTCCATTTAAAGAAGGCTGGAGTTGCTGCATCTCGATGATTGCATAGTTAAAATTCGCAAATCACACATATGAGAGCGCTGTTTATCTGCGCAATAAACGTGGTGTCAGCGTCGATTCGAGACATGACCCGACTTCCCCGATCGGATTTCTTATCCGGGCCGCATTTCCCCCTGCAGAGGCAGCCGAAATGAAGCTATCTGCGGAATTTTGGGATTTCAGCCTGCAATTCTATCAAGATCTTCTCGACGACGTGTCGAGCGAAGAGGAAATGATCCGTACTGTCTTATCGCCTTTCAAGGATGCGGAAAAACGCGCAAGACTGAGGGAACTTCTCAGCTCGATCACCGCAGACGAATTTTTCGATGAAGACTTGAGGAAACTGTGGTGGTCCTCGTCCGCCGATATCGTGTTTCACGACGGCGCCGAGCTGAGAGGTTTTCTCAAACGGGTGCGGGACAGATTGTAACGCCCGCCTCGGAAGCCGGCAGGGCAGCTCGGAACCGGCGAAGGCTGTCGATGACAGGGATGCGGTAGAAGTCACGGCAGGTCGCCGGAGGCCTGAAGCGTGCCATGGAAGCATGGTGATCGTCCGACGGTGAAGAACGGATCCTTCCCCGGACCCGTCCGGGTTTCGAAAGGCCCGAGATCTTTCGCGGGTGCAGGCGAGGGCCCTGCATGATCCTCGGGGCTCGGCCCCGAGCCCCCCGCCAAAGGGATGATCCCTTTGGAATCCCCCGGTTTGTGGTTCTATGATCAGGGGGGATCGATCGTCGTCACGGTCAATCACGCCCCCTCGGAATGCGTTGCCGGTCGCTTTGGGACCCTGATCGTTCGAATCGGCGGATCGATCCATGCTCACCCTCGACCACCTTGTCATCGTCGCACCGGATCTCGCCGCGGGCGTGGCTCATGTCCGCGACGGCCTCGGTGTCGACATGCCCGAGGGCGGGCGCCACCGCGAGCTGGCGACCCGCAACCATCTGCTGCGCCTCGGCCCGGCGACCTTCCTCGAGGTGATCGCGGTGGACGCGGCGGCCGCGCCGCCCGGCCGCCCGCGCT